>DATBBD010000205.1:0-13364 GCA_036271175.1 Polyangiaceae bacterium
TCGGCGTCCCTTCCACGACAAGCCGAAGGACATCGAGCACTGGCAGATCGATCTGCGGCGGAAGAAGGCGCGCGACGTCTTCAAGAATCGAAAAGTCGCGGCCCTGGTCCACCTCGGCGTGATGCACGACCCGCGTGATAGCGGCGAGGATCACCACACGTGGAACCTGCTCGGCTTTCAGAAGCTGCTCGAGTACGCGAAGCAATACGACGTTCCCAAGGTCGTCTTGTTGTCGAGCGCGAACGTGTACGGCCCGAGGCCGGACAACCCGCAGTTCTTGACCGAGGACGCGCCGCTCCTCGCGGCCAGCGCCTTCAGCGACATGCGCGATCTCGTCGAGCTCGACATGCTCGCGCAGTCCTTCTTCTGGAAGCACCCCAACACCGAGACCGTCATTCTGAGACCGGCGCATATTCTCGGGACCGTCCGCAACGCGCCGAGCAACTACCTCCGCCTCTCGGTCGTCCCCACGTTGATGGGCTTCGATCCGATGATGCAGGCGGTTCACCAGGACGACGTGGTCCGCGCGATCGTTTCTGCGCTCGCGCCGGGCGTGCGCGGCATCTTCAACATCGCAGGTCCGCCCCCGGTCGCGCTGTCGCAGGCGATCACCCTACTCGGTCGCGGCCATCTCCCGGTCCCGCACTCCATCGCCAAAATGATGCTCGACCGGCTCTGGAAGATGCGCTTGAGCTCGTTCCCGAGCCCGGAGCTCGACTTCATTCGTTTCGTCTGCATGGTCGACGACAGCCGCGCTCGCGAAGTGCTCGGGTACACGCATCGCCACAACATCGCAGAGGCGCTCCGAGCCGTTGACGAAGAGCGATGGGTCTGAGAGCAGGCTGGATTTTTCTGGGCGCCCTCTCCGGCTGTGCTCCGCACGCACTCGGCGTCCCGGCAGGGCCGCCCCCGGTCTACGAAAAGCCGCCGCTCCCGCCTTGGGACGGCGGAGCGGTGCCCCCGGCGCCGTCGAAGGCGCGCGGCGTAGGCGACGGGGGTGTGGCTTGGACCCCGCTCGAAATGCCCGGAACCGCTCCGAGTCTTGGCGTCACGGTCCGTCCCGACCCTTTCTCGACGGTTGGTCCTACCCGTCGCATGGGCTAGGCTCTACGAGACGTCCGTGACCCCCGTGAAAGAGCTCGCCGAGCGTGCCAAAGCGGCATCCCGCTCGATGAGTCGTCTGGATCGCCGGAAGAAGGACGACGCTCTCCGGGCGATCGCCGCGCGACTCCGCTCGAATACGGTAACGATTGGCGACGCCAATCGGCGCGATCTCGAGCGTGCCAAGGGTGCCGGCCTTTCCGGCGCGATGCTCGATCGCTTGGGCATGGGCCCGGCCGCCGTCGAGAAAACGGCGCAGGCCGTCGAGCACGTCGCGCTCTTGCCCGATCCCGTCGGCAGCCGTTCCGGGATGCAGCGGCTCGAGAATGGGCTCCTCGTCGGCCGTCAGCGGCTTCCTCTCGGCGTGATCGCCATGGTGTACGAGGCGCGGCCCAACGTCACGATCGACGCGGGCGTGCTTTGTCTCAAGGCGGGCAACGCCGTGCTGCTCCGCGGCGGCAAAGAGGCGTCGGAGACGAACGCGGCCCTCGGTGCGCTGGTTCGCGATGCGCTCGTGGAGTCGGGCCTTCCCGCCGATGCGGTGCAGATCGTTCCCGCGACCGATCGCGACGGCATTCGCGAGCTCGTGCAGCTGACGGGGCTCGTCGATCTGGTGATCCCGCGCGGTGGCGAAGGGCTCGTCCGCTTCGTCGCCGAGCATGCGCGCGTCCCGGTGCTCAATCACTTCAAGGGCGTGTGTCACCTCTTCCTCGACGAAGGGTGCGATCCGGACATGGCGCTCGCGCTCACCGTGAACGGCAAGGTCCAGCGCCCCGGCGTCTGCAACGCGCTCGAGTGCTTGCTCGTGCACGAGGCGAGCGCGCCGTCGTTGCTCCCGCGCATCGGCGCGGAGCTCATCCGACTCGGCGTCGAGATCCGCGGCTGTTCGCGCACGCTCGAGCTCGTGCCCGGCGCCAAGCGTGCGACCGAGGACGACTTCGGTCGCGAATTTTTGGACCTCGTGCTCGCGGTTCGCATCGTGCAAGACCTCGACGCGGCCATCGCTCACGTCGATCGCTACGGTTCGAATCACACCGAGGTGATCTGCACGGATCATCACGGCAACGCCGAACGCTGGCTCCGAGACATCGACGCGAGCTGCGTGCTCGTCAATGCTTCGACTCGATTCAACGACGGCGGCGAGCTCGGTCTCGGCGCCGAGATCGGCATCTCCACCACGAAGCTCCACGCCTACGGGCCCATGGGGCTGGAAGGACTGACCGCGGAAAAATGGGTAGTTCTCGGCGACGGCCAGATCAGGGGCTGACCGCATCCAAGGTTTTTTCGGCTTCCGCCGGTTTTACCCGCGGAAGGCGTGCCTAGTGACGACGCGAAAGGTAAGGCACAAAGGAACGAGCGCCGGCAGGGCGCGCCTCTTGCCGCGGCCGCCGCGCAAAGCACGCGCGGACGTGCTCCGGCCCGTCACGGCAACCGAAGCGAGCGCGAAGATCGCGCTGCTCGCGGCCGAAGCGGCGCTCGACAAGAAGGCCGCCGCGGTCGAAATCGTCGATGTGAGCGGGAAGGTCGACTATGCCGATTTTCTCGTTCTCATGACGGGCTCGAGCGATCGTCACGTGGCGGCGCTCGCCGACGCGGTCGACGAAATGCTCGGCCGGCACGGCGTGCACTCGATCAGCATCGAGGGCCGGGGCGTAGCGAGCTGGGTGCTCATCGACTTCGTCGACGTGGTCGTGCACATTTTTCAGCACGACGCGCGCTCGATCTACGACCTCGACGGCCTCTGGATGGACGCAAGGCGATTGCCCGTCCCCGGAGAGCCCGCCGATCACTCGTGAAGTTCGTCGTCATCGCGGTCGGCAAGCAGAAGAGCCGCGAGCTGCGGGCGATCGCCGACGATTATCTGTCGCGGCTGCGGCGCTACGTCGCGTGCGACGAGCGCGAGGTGCAAGCCGCCGCGGATCTAAGCGGCGCCATTCCGAACGGCGCATTTTCCGTCGCGCTCGAGGTGAGGGGAGAAGCCCTGACGAGTCCCGAGCTCGCGGCGCGGCTCGAGCGATGGTCGAGCCGTGACAAAGGCATCGTCGCGTTCTTGATCGGCGGCGCCGACGGGATCCCGAAAGACGTCTCGGAGAGCGCCGGAGCACGGATCTCGCTCTCGTCGCTCACGCTCCCGCATCGGCTCGCGCGCATCGTACTCCTCGAGCAGCTCTATCGGAGCATGACGATTTTACGCGGCGAACCTTACGCGCGCGAGTGACCCGGAGGCCCGTCGTCGCGCCGTCCGAACACGTACGCGACGCCGATCGAGATCGCATAGAGCCCGCACAGCGGGATCGCCAAAATGAGCTGGCTCAGCGGATCGGGGGGCGTGATGATCGCGGCGATGACGAACGCGATGACGATGAAGAGTCGCGCGAAGCGAATGAGGTGGTGATAGGTCACCACGCCGGCGACCGAGAGAAAGAACACCAGCACCGGCAGCTCGAACACCGCTCCGAACGCGAGCAGCATCTGCGAGACGAACTCGATGTACTGGTCGATCATCACAGACGGCTGGACCATCATTTGGTCGCCGACCGGTCCGCTGAACCCGAGCAGATACTGGAACGCCAGCGGGAACGCGAAGCGCCACCCGAACCACGCGCCGAAGGCGAAGAGACCGCACGAACTGACGACGAACGGGATCGCGTACCGCTTCTCGCGCTTGTAGAGGCCCGGCGAAACGAAGGCCCACACTTGATAGAGAATGAGCGGAATCGATAGGACGAGACCGCCGAGGACGGCGAGCTTCACGTACGCGAGGAACAGCGACTGCGGCGCCGGAAAGTTGAGCTGCGGATGGCCGCCGATCTTCGTACGATTCCACGCGGTCACGAACGGCGCCGTGAGCCAGACGAGGATGTTCTTTCTGAGATGCCACGCGAGACCCGCGCCGATCGCGAACGAGAAGATCATGTAGATGATGCGTTTTCGGAGCTCCTCGAGGTGCTCCCAAAACGTCATCACCCGCTCGTTTTCGGCGGTGCCCGACTCGAGGCGTTCCGGCGTCACCGCGGCTCGTCCGGTGCGATTTTCGTCGAGGACGTCGGCGCGACCGGCGCTCCGCCGATCTTCGGCTCGGGCGTGGCGGTCGTTCCTTCACCGATTTTCGGCGCCGGCACCGGGTCCGGCTCGAGGAGGTCTTCGGGGATCGCGCCGTAAGCGTCGGGGCCCTCGGTCGGATACTCGCGGAGTCGGTCGAACAAGACCGGCTCGCCGTAGGCATCGACGATGGCCTCCGGTTTTACGACGCGCGCATCGAACCGGCCCACTTGGCCCAAGTTTTGGATCGCCGCGAGGTCGCCGCGGAGCATGGAGCGAAGCTCGCCGATGCCGCCGCTGATCCCTTCCTGACGAAGGATCTCGTCGATGCCGGTCTGTCGCCGGACTTCGCTGGTCATGTCGCGGAACTTTCCGACCCAGCGTCCGAGGGTGCCGAGGATCTCCGGAAGACGCCGCGGTCCCACCACGACGAGCGCGACGACGGCGATCATCACGACTTCGCTGAACGAGACGCCGAACACGCCGGGAAGCTACCGCGCGGTAGAGGGCGGAGCAATCGGGCTTCGGCCGCTCAGCGCTTGATTCGCTTCTTCACGCGGTCGATCTCGGCCCTGACCGCGCGCGCGCCGAGCGTGTAGCCAACGACGACGCCGACCAGGAGAACGCCGGGAATGTAGATGATGTGCTCGATCGTGGGCACGGGACGACACCTCGCTCAGGGCTTGCGCGGAGCGCGCCGGAGCTCCGCGTCGAGCTCTGCCATGCGCTTCTCGATGCGCCCTTGTCGCCGCCACGTCATGAACAAAAAGCCGAGGAGCACCGCCCACATCACGAAGTACGCGGTGACGAGGAGTGTTCCGGCGCTGGTGCCCTCGGAGCCGCCCTCGACGGGGACGAACTCCGTCGAGCGTGATTCGGGGGTGCGCACCGTGGAGTCGGGCGTCGATTGCATCGCGAAATTCGTCATTCTTCGGCGTCCGCGGTGAGGGCCATTGCCTCTTCTTCGGCACGAGCGAGGGCCGTCGCCGACACGGCGAGCCGGGTGCGCATCCACACCAGCAAGAGCGCGAGCAAGGTCATCGACAAGAACCCGATGCCGAGCGTGAGCTTCATCATCGGGTGACCGAGCCCGCCGCCGCCCTTACCGATGACCGTCGGATGGTTACCGCCCCATTTCTGAACCGAGTAGTGGATGATCGGTAGATTCACCGTGCCGAGAACGCCGAGCGCCGCGGCGAACTTGCGCTCGGCCTCGCCGTCGCCCGAGAACGCGCGCAAGACGACGATCGCGACGTACACGAGCACGCTGAGGAGCGTCGTGGTGAGCCGCGGATCCCACGCCCAATAGACGCCCCACGCTTTTTTCGCCCAGAGCGGGCCGCTCGTCAGCATCATGATGCCGAAGACGACCGCGCACTCCGCGCCGGCACGAGCGAGCGCGTTCCGCGAGTCCGACGGCGCCGCGAGGTAGAGCGCGCTTCCGAAGAAGCAGAAGGCGCCCGAGAGATACATCGCGTACCCGGACGGCGCGTGAAAGTAGAAGATTTTCTGTGCGAGCCCGCCGGCCGCGATTTGCGCCTGGGGAACGACCAAGAAGATCAAATACAGAAGGACGCTGAACGCCAACGCTGTGAACGCGAACAGCGTCGAGAAGAGCAACGTCTTGGTCTTCACGGAGCGGTGACGCTACCACCAAACGCGCCGAAAGGAAGCGGCGTCGCGAGGATCGCGGCGCGCGTGTGACGGCGATTCCAGGGCGCGCGCGCCCCGACCGAGGGGCGGCCAAGTCGCGATGCGGCAACCGTCGTGGTCCACCCAGACGCATCCGTCAGTACGAACAATCCGAGCGCGCCAGATATGCCGTGATCATCGCTTGATAGACCGAAAAATTCTTGATCAACAGGTCGATCTCGGCGTTTCTGAGCCGGCTCGCGCTGTCGACCAAATCGAAGCTGGTGCCGCTTCCTCCCATGAACGCGAGGCGCGACAGCCGCGCGCTCTCCTTCGCGATGTCGCGCGCGCGGGTACTCACCTCTAGGTTCGTGCGAGCGACGTTGACGGCGCGATCGGCCTGGACGACCTGGAGGATCGCGTCGCGCTTGGCCTGCGTCAGCTGTTCTCGCGCGACGGTCGCCGCGCCTTGCGTGAGGAGACGGCGACCGTCGCGATCGCCGCCGTCGTAGAGCGTCCACGCGGCGACGGCGCCGACCGTCCAGTTGACGTGCTCGCCGTTCGCCGAAAAAAACGTCGAGTTCACGTAGCTCACGTTGGACGTCAAATTGACGGTCGGCACGTACGAGTAGTCGACGGAGTTTCGGTCGCGTTCGGCGGCTTCCACGGTCTTCGCCGCCGCGCGGATATCGGAGCGCGACTCGACGCCGTTCACTGGTTTGCACACGCTGGTCGCGGTGCGCTCCAGATCTTCGACGTGCAGCTCCGGCGAGACGCCCCATTGCGTCGTGTCGCCGAGCGCCGCGCCGAGCGCCTCCCGCGCTTGCCGGAGCGATTCGTCCGCGGACACGATCTGCGCGCGGCTCGTCGACACTTCTTGATCCGAACGGAGCACGTCGACCGCGCTCGCCGCACCGAGCTCGGCGCGACGCCTCGTGAGGTCGAGCGTCGAGAGCGCCGAGGCGAGCGAATTGCGACTCGACTCCGCGACGCGGCTCGACGTGATGACGTTCACTGCCGCGAGCGCTACTTTCGCGAGGAGCTGCCGTTCGGTGTCGTGCATCGTGAACTCGGCCGACTCGCGCTTCCGGTTCGCGGTGCCGATGCCGTACCAGCTGCCGAGGTTGAAGATGGGTTGGGTCAACGTCGCCGAGGCGTTCACCAGCGTCGCCGGATCGGGCAGGCTCCCCGCTGGCTCTAGGACCAAGCCTGCCTGGGCACCCGTCGCACCGAACGAGGCTCCGGTGATTCCGTCGGTGTGACCGAGGAGCAAGTAGCGCGTGAGCGAGCCGCTACTCGTAAGCGTCGGCAAGGCCGTCGCGAGCGCTTGCCGCTTCGCGCCGACGGCTTCGACGACCTGGGCTTCCGAGATGCGAAGCGCCGTCGAGCGGTCTCGAACGAGACGGAGCGCGTCGCCGAAGGATCCCAACAAATGATCCGGCGGTGACACCGGCGTGAGCATCGGGTCGTCGATCTTGAACGCATTCGTGACGAACTGATCCGCGTCGGGGGATGCAGCCGCAGGGGGGGGCGCCGTCGGCTTCGCGGGCGTCGGCGGTGCGGCGCGAACCGAACCCGTGGCGAGCGAGAAGACCCCGAGGACGGCGAGAGAAGTCGTACGTCGCATGCACGCCCGAATACCGATGCGCGGACGGGCCGCAAAGAACATATGACCGCCCTCCGGCGAATTGAGCCGGCCGCCCACTACGTTTCGCGGCGCCGCGCGTCGAGCGCGCCGGGCCCTTCGGAAAAGACGCCTAGCCGGACGCGTCGTTCGACATCGCGGCGGTCCAGCGATCGAGCAGCGCCGTGACGCGCGATGCGTCGGGGAGACTCTTTTCGAGAACCGCGCGGGCCTGCTCGGCGCGACCGGCGCGCAGGAGCGCGTGCGCGTAGGATGCGGCGATCTCCGTGTCTTGCGGTTGCGCGCGGATCGCGCGCTCGAGCCATTTGAGCGCGTCGTGTGGACGGCCGAGGCCGGCATCGAGCAAGTGGCCGAGATTGTGAGCGTACGATGCGCAGCCCGGCGCGAGATGAAGCGCCTTGTCGAAAGCGTTCTTCGCCGCTCGGTAATGTCCGAGAAGCGCGAGGGAGAGGCCGAGCACCGCCCAGGCGCGATCGGTCTCGACGTATTGGAGCACTTCGCGGGCGAGCACAGCCGAACGCCACGGTGAGTCGTGAAGCACCAGCTCGGCGAGCTCCGTCCCGGCGAAGCATGCGGGTTCGGAGCCGCGGGGCGCGTGGCGCCGTAGGCGTTCCAGCATCGGAACCAGATCGCGGGGTCCTAGCCCCTTCGCGAGCGCCCACTCCACGTCGCTCTGCAGTCGGCGGACGTCGACCGCGCGGCTCTTCGTCATCGCTAGATTCCGTAACCTTTCGCGCCGGGGTGATGCAACAGTTTCGTGGTCGGCACTCTCATCGAACGTAGCACCGTCGTTCATCGAACGAGGGGCGAGAACGTGTCGAGATGAGCTCGTCAGGACGATAGGGAACTACGCAAGAACCACGCCCGTTCGCTTCGATGAGCGACGGTCGGCGGGCATGTTTCTTGAGTTGCGCGCGGCGCCGCACGCGGTTCGTCGTGGTCCGCTCAGGACCGCGTGCGCGACGGCTCGGCGGCGGCTTCGCGACCGGCGATCACCGCGCCGTTCAGCGCGCCGAGCACCCGTTCCACGAGCTCCCGCCGCAGACCGATGAACGTGTGCCGCTGACGGACATTGACGTAGTCCGTATCATCAATCGTCACACCGGCTCGATCCTTGAGCACGGTGTAGAAATCGCTTGCCTTGGCCCCGTCTTTTCGCCCGACGTTCACGAATAACTCGGCGGCGTCGGGGCTCCGCGGCCGCTCGGGCTCCTTCCGGTCTTCGTCTCGGTCTTGATCGCGATCACGGTCGCGGTCGCGGTCACGCTCTCGCTCACGGGGCGCGGCGGCACGCGGCGGCTCACCGTCGGGCCTCCGGCGTCGAATCGGCGGAACCGTCCCCGCTTCGGAGCTCCGGCGGCGTTCATTGCCCTCGGACGGCACCTTGATGGGGTCGACGAGGTCGTCGGGTGCAGTGAACGCGTTCGCCGTCGGGGTCACGCGCACTGCGGGCGCTGCCGCGATGATTCGAGCAGCGGGGGCAGCCGCAGCAACCGGAGCAGCCGCAGCAAGCGGAGGAGCCGCAACGACGCGCGGCGCGGGGACGGCCGGTGCCGCGCGGACGACGGGGGCGGCAGCAGGCGCCGCGGGTGCTGCGGGGCCAGCGACGTCGCTCGACGGCAATGTGGGTCGCGGCATGGCGGCGCGACGCGCAGCGGCGGCTTGGTCGGCTGCGCTCGGGCGCGCGCCGAGATGGTCGCGCAAGAGCCCGGCGACGATACGCTCCGCGTTCTCGTGCGTCATGATCCGCCGGCCGAGCGCGAGGTCGTCGGGGTGCGCCGATTGCTTCGAGAAGAGGTCCGCGAACATCTGCACGACGTCCATTTCCGCCCGCGTCTTCATTTCACGCGGAGTCGGAAGCTGCCGCTCGAGCGGGCGAATCTTGTAGGTGAGGCGGAGGTAATAGAGATTGCCGATGTCGGTCGGCTCGATCAGCGAGATCGCGGTGCCGGTCTTGCCCGCCCGCCCCGTTCGCCCGGTGCGGTGCACGTACTGCTCGGCACTCTCCGGGAAGTCGTAGTTGATGACGTGCGTGAGGTGCGAAATGTCGATCCCGCGTGCGGCAACGTCCGTGGCCACGAGAAAGCGGAGCTTCTCGGTTCGCGTCGCGGCCATGACCTTCTCGCGCTCGGCCTGGGTCAGATCGGCGTTCAGCCAATCGGCGTCGTAGCCTTGCTGTTCGAGCGCTTGCGCGACGCGCTTCGTCGAGTCGCGCGTGTTGCAAAATACGATCGCGCTCTCCGGATTTTCGGTCTCGATGAGCTGCACGAGCTCGCCGATTTTGTCGCCGCGCGACATGTAGACGAAGTGGCGGATCTCGAGCGCGCCGATGTGATCGCCGCTGAGCGTGATGAACTCCGGCGTCTTCAGCCGGCTCTCGGCGAGCCGCTGCACGTCTGGCGGGAGCGTCGCGCTGAAGAGCAGGGTCTGGAGCGACTGCGGCAGATACGAGAGGATCTCGTCGATCTGCGGAAGGAAGCCCATGCTGAGCATCTCGTCGCTCTCGTCGAGCACGACGGCGCGGATGCCTTTGGTGTCGAGCGTGCCGCGGCGGAGATGATCGAGGACACGGCCCGGCGTGCCGGCGACGATCTGCGCGCCGTCCTGGATCATCTCCACCTGACGCGGCATGGGAGCTCCGCCGTACACCGGTGCGATCTTCGTCCCGCGATACTTGGCGAGCGCTTCGAGCTCCCGCGACACCTGGAGCGCGAGCTCCCGCGTCGGACAGAGCACCAGCGCCTGCACGACGCCGACGCTCCGGCGAATGACCGAGTCGACGAGCGGAAGGCCGTACGCGGCCGTCTTGCCGGTTCCGGTACGTGCCTGGACGACGAGGTCCACGCCGCGGGTCACGGGGTCGAAAACGGCGCGTTGCACCGGGGTCGGGTGGACGTAGCCGAGCTCATCGACGGCTTTTCGGACCTCCGCCGACAGCTTCAGGACGTCGAACGTCGGTGGCGGCGCGGCGACAACTTCGTCAGGCGGCATTTCGGGCGCAAGCTTAGCAGCTTCGCCTCGGCGAGGTTGCAGGAAGAGGCTCGATTCAGGGCCTCAGCGGCTCGAAGAAAGTCGCTTTTCGAGCGCCTCGACGTCTCGGCGACGTCGGGCGACGTCGAGGGCTTCGTAACGAAGCGCGTGCTCTTCGGCAAAACGGAGCCGATCGACGTCGTCGAGCCCCTGCGAGGCCGCCGGATCGTCCTTGCAGCGATCACCGATGCTCGAGCGCGCCGACCATTCCGGTGCGAGGGCGCTGCGAAACCGCGCGAGAGCGTCGCGTTCGCCTCCGTTTTCCATTGCCGCCGCCTCGCGGGCGCGTCGAACCGCGGCGATGAGCCCCTCGATCCCGTCGCGGCAATCGGTCGCGACGGCGGTCGACGGAGTCCACGCTTGGAGGATGACCTCCGTCGAGCAGATCACCGTGAACCCGGCGACGAGCACCGCGAACACGATCGTGCCGATCGTTCTTCCTCCTCGGCGGACCGCGCTCTGCTTCATCGAACCGTCGTCCCTCGGAGCGAGTGCCACGGTGGGGCGCTCGGAGTCGACCTTCGCGCCGAACATACGCTTCGATGGGTACTCGGGCGAGGGGAGTTTTCGCGCCGGCGAACGGTTCGGGTTTGGAGCCAAACCCTTGCCGCCAAACGCGCGACGCATTACGCGGGGCGTGCGAGGTCTTTCCCACGGATGGTCCAGCCCATTGAAGCCGCAGTGCTTTCGCTCAGCAGGTCCGCGGAGGATCAGGCGAAAGATCCGAAGCTGTCGGGCCGTCTCGCCGACCTCCGCGCGCTTCTCGCCGATGATCTGTCGTGGATCGAGGCGGCGCTGACCGAGGCATGCGCGCGCGGAGAACGCCCGGGTCGGGACGCGGCGAGGCACTTGATTTCCCGCGGCGGCAAGCGCGTTCGCCCGATGGCCCTCTTGCTTTCGGCGGCATGCTTCGGCGAGGTGCCGCCGGCGGCATGCGAGATCGCGCTGGTGACCGAGCTCATCCATACGGCGACCCTGCTCCACGACGACGTGATCGACGACGGCAAGGAACGCCGGGGCTCGCCCACCGCGCGGATCCTGTGGGGCAACGCCGTCAGCGTACTCGGCGGCGACCTGCTTCTCGTCGAGGCGCTGGACCGCACCGGGCGCCACGCTCCCGAGGTGCTGGGCGACCTATTTTCCACCCTGCGGCAACTGGTTGACGGCGAGATCGTCCAGCTTCGCGGGCGCGCCGAGCTCGACGTTTCGCGGGCCACCTACGACCGCGTGCTCCGCGGCAAGACGGCCTCCTTGTTCCGCTTTGCCACCGAGACCGGCGCGCGGCTCGGCGGGGGAACCCCGGAAGACCAGAAGCGCCTCGGCATGTTCGGCGAGCTCGTCGGCATGGCCTTCCAGCTCGTCGACGACGCCCTCGACTACGTCAGCGAAAACGCCAGCAAGACCGCGCTCGCCGATCTGCGCGACGGCAAGATGACGCTCCCGCTCGTGCTCGCGCTCGAGCGATCGCCGGATCTCATTCGCCCCGTGCGCGAAATCCGTCTCGGTGCCGACGCGCCCCTCGCCGAAGTCCGGCGCCGCGTCGTCGAAAGCGGTGCCTGCGACGACGTCCGCCGTCTCGCCGACAGCCAAACCCACCGCGCCCTCGAAGTCCTCGCGACGGTCCCGAAAAGCCCAGCGCGAGGCCTCCTAGAAAGCGTCGTGGCGGATCTAGCGAAACGCAGCGGTTAACGCCCTTCGCGGAAGCCGCCATCGCAACCTCCTGGCTGGCGCGACCTCACGGCGCGAAGCATCCGGCGCGCGCCCGAACAGATGGGTCACAGTGTCCTTCACAGACGCTTGCGATCATTCAATAGTTGAACGCATTCAAGCATCGCGAGTCGCTGCGCCCGAGGCCCCGTGAGTGCGGCCGCGAACCGAAGAGCCCCCGGCGCATCTCCGAAAAGCTCCCTGCGCGCATCTCCGAAAAGCTCCCTGCGCGGAACTCGAACGGGTAGGGCCCCGTTCGACGGCAGGTTCTGATCAGTCTTTGGAAGGCCAGATCACGATCTGCCAATGAGGCGCGAGCGAGACTACCGGCGAGCCCGGCGGGCGTCGTTCGAAGCGGAGCGAAAGTCGCGCGGAACCAACTTTCGGATTCTCGCGACCCCGGCTCGCTCTAATTCAAAACCTGACCCTCGGTCTCGATCTCGATAAACGTCTGCCTGATCTCGCGCTCGAGAGCGACCTTGATTTCCGTCTCGACGAGATCGATGGCGCCCGCGACGCGCTCGACGTTGCGCTGATAGACGAACACGCGAGCGGCCGCGAGGCCATCGGGGCCGATGGGGCCCACGCCGTCGAGCATGAGCAGCGCTCGCGGATCGACGCCGTCGACCACGACTTCCACGCCGGGCACGTCGCTCACGTAAATTTCGTTCTGGCGAACGTGCTTGCGGAGCGCCTCGTCGAGGCTTTCGATCACCTGACGCACGTTGGCCTCGAACGTCTCGCGCGACAGCGCCCAGGCCGGCGCGGGCAGCTCGATGTCGAGCTCGCGCGACCTGAGAAACGCCTCGGTCGCGCCGGGCGTGTCGCCGCGATCGTCGCGAACGAGGCCGAGGTAGTAGTACGCCTCGGTGTTCCGAGGATTGCTCTTGGCCGCATCCTCGATGAGCGGTGCGGCTTCTTCGATGCTTCCGACTTCGTAGAGAGCGCGTCCGACCAAGAACGAATGATTGGGGTTCTCGAACGGACCCTTGGGGAATCGCGAGCAGAGCACCCGCGCTTCGTCGAGCTCGTTCTTGCCGAGGAGCGCGTCGAACTTGAGAAGTAGCGCGTCGACGACCTCGTCGTCGGTCTCGGCGAGCTCGAGCGACAGGTCGCACATCCGGATCGCCTCGTCGTATTCGCCGAGCGGGTGGATGTACACTTCGGCGGCGTTCAGCATCGCTTCGAGGTAGGTGTCGTCGAGGGC
>DATBBD010000206.1:0-6752 GCA_036271175.1 Polyangiaceae bacterium
GAACGCGGGGATGGTCCAGTTCAAGGACGTGTTCACCGGTCGCGACCGGCGCCCGTACCGTCGCGCGACCAGCTCGCAAAAGTGCATTCGCATCAGCGGAAAGCACAACGACCTCGAAAACGTCGGGCCGTCCCCGCGCCATCACACGTTCTTCGAGATGCTCGGCAACTTCAGCTTCGGCGATTACTTCAAAGAGCAAGCGATCGTCTTCGCGTGGGAATTTCTCACCCGAGACCTCGATCTTCCGAAAGACCGGATGGTCTTCACGTATTTCCGCGGTGAAGCCGGGGTGCCGGCGGACGAGGCCGCGCGCGATCTCTGGAAGAGGGTCACCGGGTTCGGCGACGACCGCGTCATCGGCCTCGGGATGTCCGACAATTTCTGGCAGATGGGCGATACGGGCCCCTGTGGTCCATCGAGCGAGATCCACTGGTATCACGGGCCCGACGTCGATCCGTCGGCGTTCGGCACCGAGCAAACGCCGGACGGCCGCGGCTGGATGGAGATCTGGAACCTGGTGTTCATGCAGTTCGAGCGCGACGCTTCCGGGCAGCTCGATGCGTTGCCGGCGCCGAGCATCGACACCGGCGCGGGTCTCGAACGGCTCGCGGGCGTCGTGCAAGGCAAGCTCTCGAACTACGACACCGATCTCCTTCGCGGGCTCGTCGACCGCGCGGCGCGCATCGCCGACAAGCCCTACGGCGGCAGCATGCAACCCGACGACGTGAGCCTGCGCGTCATCGCCGACCACGCCCGCACGACGGCGTTCCTGATCGCCGAGGGCGTCCTTCCCGATCGCACCGGTCGCGAATACGTCCTTCGTCGCGTGATGCGCCGGGCGATCCGTCACGGTCATCTTCTCGGCATCCGTCGACCTTTTCTGCACGACGTTGCCCTCGGTGTCGCCGAGCTGATGGGTGATCAATATCCGGAGCTTCGCGAACGCGCCGACCTGATCGCGTCGGTATCGGAACAAGAAGAGATCCGTTTTAGGCAAACTCTCGAGCGCGGCTTGGGTCTTCTCGAAGAGAAGCTGGCGCCGTTCGTCGATTCCGATAATTTGCCGCAAAAGTCCGGGGAATTTCACTCTCGTGGTCATTCGTCGGACCCCGATGGTGGCGAGCTCCCGCCTCTGGGCGAGTCCGCGCCAGGCACGGCGCATGTGCTGTCGGGGGCCGACGCTTTCCAGCTCTACGACACGTACGGCTTCCCGCTCGACCTCACCGAGGTGATCTGCGCCGAGCGTGGTTACACGGTCGACACGGCCGGCTACGAGCTCGCGCTCGACGAAGCCCGTCATCGCTCGGAGTTCAAGGGCGTCGAAGAGGGCGTCGAGACCGTCTATCGCGAGGTGCTCGACACGGTTCCCGGGGGCGCCGTGAAGTTCACCGGGTACGAGAGCGTGGAAGAACGCTCGCGCATCGTCGCGTTGATCCACAACGGCGCGCGCGTCGACTCGGTTGCCGTCGGCGACGAAGTCGAGGTCGTCGTGGGACGGACGCCATTTTACGGCGAAGCGGGCGGTCAGATGGGCGATCACGGCGTCGTCCGGACCGAAACCGGCACCCTCGACGTCGAGGACGCCCAAAAGCCAGTCGTCGGGCTCGTCGTTCACCGCGGCCACGTCACGTCGGGGACGCTCGCGGTCGGCGAAGAGGCGACGCTCGCCGTCGACGTCGTTCGACGCGACGCGACGCGACGCAATCACTCGGCGACGCATCTCCTCCATCTCGCGCTTCGAAAAGTGCTCGGTGCGCACGTCCAGCAGAAGGGCTCACTCGTCGGCCCTGATCGACTGCGATTGGACTTCACGCACGGCAAAGCGCTGTCGCCCGACGAAATTCGGCGCGTCGAAAACTTCGTGAACGAGCGGATCCTCGGCAATTCCAAGGTCGAGACGCAGGTCATGAGCATCGACAAGGCGCGCGAGAGCGGCGCCATGATGATCTTCGAAGAGAAGTACGGCGACGTCGTTCGCATGCTCTCCATCGCCGATTCTCTCGAGCTCTGCGGCGGCACGCACGCGCGCGCGACCGGCGACATCGGCCTCTTCAAGATCGTGGGCGAGCAGGGCGTCGCGGCCGGTGTTCGTCGCATTCTCGCGACCACCGGCGAAAATTCGCTCTCGTACCTCCGCGACCTCGAAGAGCGTCTCGAGCGCGCCGCGCGCGCCGCAAAATCGAGCGGCGGCGAGCTCGCCGAGAAAATCGAGAAGCTCGTCTTGCACGAACGCGCTCTCGAAAAACAGGTCGAAGAATTGCAGCGCAAGCTCCTCTCCGGCGGCGGCGCGGGCGGCGTCGACGAGCTCGTGTCGCGCGCGCGCGACGTGCACGGCATCCGCGTGCTCGGCGTGCGCACCGAAGTGAGCGACCGCGGCGCGCTCCGCGAGCTCGCCGAAAAGTTGCGCGACAAGCTCGGCGATGCCGTCGTGCTCGTCGCGTCCGAAGCCGACGGCAAAGCGCAGCTGGTCCTCACCGTCTCGAAGTCGCTCACCGATCGCTTCAAGGCCGGCGACTTGATCCGCGGCGTCGCCACCCTCGTCGGCGGCTCCGGCGGCGGCCGTCCCGACATGGCCCAAGCCGGCGGCACCGACGTCACGAAGCTAAATGAAGCGATCGAGTCGCTCTACGCCGCCGTACAAGCAGCGGGCTAGTTTCGCGTAACCGTTACCGGACGGAAGCGAACGGGGTAGGGGCCCCGTGAGCCGCCACGACCTCGCGGTCTTGGAAGCGCAGATCGCGATCCACGAGTGAGAGGAGAGCGTGACTACCGGCGAAGCCGGCGTGGACTGCTTTCAGACGGAAGAGTCGCTGGACGTGTCTGGTGGATTTGTAGAAGAAAATCGGCCCCGTTCGACGCCAGGTCCTGATCAGTCTTTGGAAGACCAGATCACGATCTGCGAATGAAGCGCGAGTGAGACTACCGGCGAGCCCGGCGCGGGTTGCTGACAGCGCGGTAGGGTCGCGAGACGCGTCGACCGAATTACGGAAAAATCAAAAATCCTAAAGCATCGCGTCCCGGAAGCCCCACAGCATCGGCTCGGCGACGAGCACCACGCCGAAGCGATCGCGCACGCGATCGCGAATCTCGCGGGCGAACGTGAGCACGTGGGTCGCCTTCGCGCCGTCGTGGCACACGATGGAGAGGGCGTGTCGCGTCGAGAGCCCGACCGGGCCGCGGCGCTGGCCCTTGGCGAACCCCGCGCGTTCGATGAGCCAGGCTGCCGGCAATTTCACCTGGCCGTCGAGCTGCGGGTAGCGCGGCATTTCGACGCCGGCGCCGAGCCGCCGTTCGATGCGCGGCAATTCTTCCGCGACGACGACGGGATTCAAGAAGAAGCTGCCGCAGCTCCGCCCGTTGGGGTCGTCGCGGTCGAGGAGCATCGACTTGCTTTGACGGAGCGCCATCACCGTTCGGCGAACGTCGTTCAAGCTCGGGCTGCCGAGCCCGTCGGCGGCGAGCTTCGCGGCGAGCTCCGGGTAGCGGACCTGGGGCGCACCGCCTTTGACCAGTCGGAAGGTCACGTCGAGGATCACGTAGCGGTCGGGCGAGCTGCTCTTGAACGCGCTGTCGCGATACGAAAAGCCGCAGTCTTCCGGACCGAGCGTCGTCGCCGAGCGCGAGATGCGGTCGTAGGCGCGAATGCGCGAGATGGTCTCGCTGACGTCCTGGCCGTACGCGCCGATGTTCTGAATCGGCGCGGCGCCGACCAACCCGGGGATGCCGCTCAAACACTCGACGCCGGCCCATCCGCGCCCGACGGCGTATTCGACGACGTCGTCCCAGGGTTCGCCCGCTGCGACGGTGAGCTCGACGTCGGGGGTGCCGCCGTCTTCACGCACCTTTCGCCCGCGGAGGCCCACCTTGAGCACCAGCGCGTCGAGCACGTCGTCGGAAATGACGACGTTGCTGCCGCCGCCGAGCACCAGCGTGCCGATGCCGCCACTGTCGGCCCACTCCAAGGCTTCGATCAGCGTCCTTTCGTCCTGCGCGCGAACGAAGAATCGCGCCGCCCCTCCGACCCCGAGCGTGCATCGGGGCGCGAGCGGCACGTAGTGCTCGACGTTCAACGATTCATTCTCCCTGTCGTGTCAGCATGCTCGGACGTTGTCGGGACGGCGCGGTGCCGGAGTCGCTTCGCCGCGTCAAGGGGAGCGCGAGCGTAGTTGAGCATAGATGTACTCGCGAGCCTCCGGTGCCAGATACACGCTTTCGAGATCGAACGTGGCGAGGATGCGCGCGAGCGCCGCGGTCCGATCGAGGATCGGCGACGATGCGTCGATGAGGACCACAGTCTTGCCGAGGACCTTGCAGATGCCGCCCGCGCTTTCGCCGACCGTGAGAAAAGGCTCGACGCGTACGCGAAGGCCGAGCTTCTGCGCGGCTCCGAGAAGCTCCGCCATGAGCCGCTCGTGTTCCACGGCGCAATCGTAGAGACAAAAGGCGCCTCCCGCCCGGCGCGGCGAATCCGACGGCCGCTCGCGGGCTTTTTTCGGCTCCGGTGGACTCCGCGAGGCGGCGCTGAAATCCCGCGGAGCGCCGCCTGTCCCGCGGGGCTCGGCGGTGTCGGGTCGCGTCAGCCCGAACATGTAGCAGAATCGCGCTCACTGATTTAAAGTCCCTGTCCGACTGGTGCGCGCATCCTGGCGGAGGGAGCTCGAGTGAGTTTCCCCAGGGTTGTGGCCCGTCGATAGACGGAAAATGCCGTCCTCAAAGGAACACATAAAAGGAAATGACGTTTACGGAAGCTGCGGCGCAGGTACTGCGCCTCGTAGGAAAGCCCCTACATTACAAGGAGATCACTGACGTCGCGATCGAAAAGGACCTTCTCAGTCACGTGGGCAAAAGCCCCGAGGTGACGATGGGCGCCCGCTTGGCGGCGCTCGTGAAGAAGGGCGACAAGGAAAACCCCCTCGTTCGGATCAAGCCGGGAGTCTTCGCGCTTCGCGAATGGGACCCCCAGCAGATCGAGAAGGGCCTTTTGGATCGCACGCCGGCTCTCAAAATGCTCGAAGGCCAGGATCCTTCGGATTCCGAGCCCTCGAGTGACAAGCCTCTCGGGTCAGAGACGGACACACCGCGCCCGCGCGCGGACGTCGCCGCGTTCGAGTCGGAGGACGAAGACGTTCGCGACATCGACGACGATGAGCGGGAGCGCGCCGAGCTAGCGGCGACCGCGAGCGAGCTCTTCGCGCCGGAAGACGACGACGACGAGCCGATTCTCGGCGCGGACGACGAAGAGGAAGAAGGCGAAGAGCCGGCGCGCGCCGGCGAGCCTCAGGGTGGGGAAGCGGGCCGACGCCGCCGTCGACGACGACGTCGCGGTCGGAGCGGCGGTTCCGACGATCTGCCGACCTACACGGTGTCCGATGCCGTGGTCGAGCCCGCGGCAGAAGCCGAGCTCGGCGGCGATGAGCGACCGCCAGCTCGCGAAGCGCGCGAACCCAGGGAGCCGCGGGAGCCGCGCGAGGCGCGAGATGGACGCGAACCGCGCGAGCCTCGTGAATCCCGTGACGGCCGCGAGCCGCGCGAATCCCGCGATTTTCGCGACAATCGCGAGAGCAACGGCCGCGACAACCACGTCCGCGACGGGAACGTTCGCGATGGTGGAGCGAATCTCGACGACCTCGACGGGCTCGCGCTCGCCGACGCGGCGGCCGAGCTGCTCAGCGGCTTCGAACGCCAGGGTCTCGTTCCACTCCGCGCGATTCTCGACGCGGCTCGCCGTCGCGGTCGCCTCCTCGGCGATCCGCAGCAAGCCCAAGCGGCGCTGTCCGCGGCGATTCGCGCCGACAACGCGCGTCGCGGCGCCGAGGGCGTCCGTCCCCGGTTCCGATTCTCGGGCGGTCGGGTCGGGTTGACCGACTGGCTCCTCGACGGCGATCTCCGGCGGCTCGAACGCGAGGTCACGTCGGCCGTCGAGCGTTATCGCGAAGCGGCGCGGCGCTCGCTCCTCCGGAAGATCCAGGGGCTTCCGCCCCGAGCGATCGGCGAGCTCGCCATGGTGCTCCTCGAGCGCATCGGCATCACCGAGTTGCAACCCGTTCGGCGCCCGGGCGCTGCCGGGCCGGAGCTCACGTTGAGCGGCAAAGCGCCGGGCCCCGTTTCGCCGATGCAGACCGCCGTCGTGATCCGTCGTGACGGCCGTGACGTCGGTCGCGAACAGGTCACCGAGCTGCGAGGCACCTTGCATCACTATGGCCCGGCCTCGGCGGGGTTCTTGGTGACGACCGGTCAAGTGCTGAGCGGCGCTCGCGAAGAAGCATCGGTCCCCGGCGGTTCACCCGTTCGGCTCGTCGATGGCGGAACCTTCGCTCGGCTTTGCGAGGAACAGGGGATCGCGGTGACGCGCACTCCGCTGTCATTGCCGCTCCCCGACGCCGAGCTCTTCGATGCGCTCCGCAACAACAACGGCGGCTGAGAAGCTGTCGCTGATCATCGCCGCCGGGGTCGTCTCGGCGGCGTGTTCGCGGGCCGCGCCGCCGTCTCGGTTCCCGACCGCGGCGGACGCGATCGCGCGCATGCGTGCGACCGATGCGTGCAGCCGCGGCGTGTCGGGCGAAGCGAAAGTCGACTATTTCGGTGAACGCGGCCGCGTGCGCGGCAGCACGCTGTTCGTCATGTCTCGCCCCGAGAAGATCCGCTTCGACGTGTTCAGTCCGTTCGGCCTGACGCTCTCGACGTTGACGTCGGACGGCCGCGTCTTCGCGCTCCTCGACACCACGTCGAAGCAGTATTTCGAGGGCCCCGCG
>DATBBD010000207.1:0-5090 GCA_036271175.1 Polyangiaceae bacterium
TCTCGAACCGCCGCCGCAAGGGTCGTCATCGTTTGACGGTCGCGACGTACAAGAAGTAGCCCTGCCCAAGACGGGACCCGGATTTTCGTTCGGACGGGAGCGGCGCATCCGCAAGCGCGTGGACTTCGTGCGCGTGCAGAAAGACGGCGCACCCGTTCGCACGCCGCATTTCGTGCTCCTCGTCGCCCGCCGGGTGGAAGAGGGTTTGTCGCGTCTTGGCGTCGTGACGACGCGGAAAATCGGCAACGCGGTCGTGCGCAATCGCATCAAGCGCCTCTGCCGCGAGAGCTTCCGGCTCAACCCCGATCTGCTGCCGAAGAACGTCGATCTCGTCGTGATCGCGAAGGAAGGCGCTGGAACGCTCAAGCTGGGCGACGTCCAAGCGGAGTGGGCGCGCGCCTCGGCCAAGCTGCGCGCCCAATGTGAAAAAGTGCTCGGAGCACGGCCGTGACGATTGCGCCGACCGGGCATCGGCCTCATTTTGCCGGCCAACACCATCGCGGCGAGCCGCGGAGCAGACAAGTGGCAGCAAGCGTCCTGATTTTCTTCATCCGCATCTACCAAAAGACGCTGTCGCGGCTCCTCGGAAACGTCTGCAGGTTCGAGCCCTCGTGCTCGCGCTACGCGGTCGCATGTCTCGAAAACCATGGCGCCGTCCGGGGTAGCTTGCTTTCGGTCGTTCGGCTGTGTAAGTGCCACCCGTTTCACCCGGGCGGCCTCGACCTGCCTCCCCCAAAGAAAATGACCCTCGCGGCCAAGCCGCGGAACCCACGAGCAGCCTAGATGGATCGCAATACCTTGCTCAGGACGCTGCTGATTTTCGGCGTCGTCCTCCTCGTGTGGAAGGTCATCTGGCCATCGGTCACGGGCGAGAACAAAGACAAGACGCAGCCGGTCCCGGTGGAGACGTACGTCAACGCGCCCGACTTCGCGGCGGACCCGGCGATCGAGCAGCCCGCGGACCCGAACGCGCCCGTGCCGCTCGTCGCCGAAGAGCTTTGTCACGTCAAAGGCAATCGGTTCGAAGCGGACTTGTCGACGCGCGGCGCTGCGCTCGTGAACCTCCAGCTCGCCGACCCGCAATACGCCAACGTGAAGATGATCACGAGCGCCAACCCGCAGAGCGCGATCGAGCGATGGCGGCCGCTCCGGACGCTCTTTCGCGGCAAAGACGCCGACGATCAGCTCAAGTACGATCGCTTCAACTGGACGCTCGAGAAGGGCGAGAACAGCTGCAAGTTCGTCTACGACGAGCCGAGCGTCGTCCACATCGAGAAGACGGTGAAGGCTGGCGAGCGCCCCTTCGAGCTCGCGGTCGAGACGAAGGTCACCAACGCGAGCGACGCGCCGAAGAAGCACCGCTTCTCGATCGAGACGTTCGCCTTCTACAAGAACATCGACGTCAAAGGGCACTTGGGCCGCGTCTCGCCGTTCATCAGCGACCTCGATTGCGCACGCGACGGCAACGTCATCCGCAAGACGAAAGACGACTTCAAAGAAGGTTGGGTCGAGCAAAGCGGCTCGGATCGTTTCGCGGCCATCTCGAACTACTACTTCGCGAGCGCGCTCATACCGCAGACGTCGGCGACGTGCGAGATCGTCGCCGAGGATTGGGTCGCCGATGGCCAAAAGCGCGACGACGACGAGGCGGGCGCCATCTACCACGCGCGCCTCGCGTACGACGCGGCGACGCTCGATCCGGGAAAGACCGCGACGTACGACCAAATCGCCTTTTTCGGCCCGAAGGAACGCGACGTCCTCAAGAGCGCGGGCGGGCCGAACAAGAAGCTCAGCGACCTCGTCAACCTCGGCTTCTTCTCGCCCGTCGCGAAGGTCCTCATCGGCTTTCTCGTGTGGCTCAAGGATCACGTCACGCACAACTGGGGCATCGCGATCATCTTGCTCACGCTGTGCCTACGGACGATCCTTTTCCCGCTCCAGTGGAAGTCGATCAAGTCGATGGTCGGCATGCGCCGCCTCAAGCCGGAGATCGACGAGATCAACAAGAAGTTCGCGGGCGACATGCAGGCGAAGAACCTCGCCATGATGGAGCTCTACAAGAAGAAGGGCGTGAACCCGCTCGGCGGGTGCCTGCCGCAGCTCATTCAAATGCCCGTCTGGTTCGCGATGTACACGACGCTGCAGACGTGCGTGGAGATGTATCATACACGTTTCTTGTGGTTCACCGATCTGAGCGCCCCCGACCAGCTCTTCGCGTCGTTCCACGTCCCGCTCATCGGGTTCACGATGCCGGCGCTCGGCCCGCTGCCCTTCATCTTGGGCGCGTTCATGATTCTCCAGCAGCGCATCGTGCCGCAGCAGGGCATGGACCCGATGCAGCAGAAGCTGATGACGTACCTCATGCCGGGCGTCTTCATGGTCATGATGCTCTTCCTTCCGGCGGCGCTCGGCGTTTACATGCTGACCAACAGCGTGCTCGGCATCGTCCAGCAGCTGCTCGTGGAGAAGTTTGCTCCGCGCGACGGCGGGTCCCCGAAAAAAAAAGAGATTGAAGTGAGAGTGCTTGGAAAGGACAAAGCTCGTGTCTGAGGAGAAAGAACTTCAAGGTGAGGCCTCGCGCCTCCAGAGCGACGCGAAGGACGAGACGACGCTCGACGAACAGTCGAAGCGCGCGCTCGGGTTTCTGCGCAACTTGGTCGAAAAAATGCAGATGAACGCCGAGGTCCTCGTGGCGCCGGATGACGGCGAGAGCGAAGAGGACGAGGTCCGCTTCGAGATCGAGGGCCCCGACGCGGGTCGCATCATCGGCAAGCGCGGCGCGGTGCTCGAGGCGATTCAGTACCTGACGACGCGCGTGATTCACCGGCCCGGTGAGGAGCGAAAGCACGTCTCGGTCGACGCCGAAGGTTACCGCGCGCGTCACGAGGATCAGCTCGCCGAGATGGCGAAGCGGCTCGGTGCGCGCGTCGCGAAGGAAGGCAAAGTCATCACGTTCGATCCGATGAGCGCGCGCGACCGCCGCGTCGTCCACAAAGCGCTCCAGGATTTTCCGGGCGTGCGCACGGAGTCGAGCGGGCAGGGGAGTGATCGCCGCGTGCAGATCATCCCGGCGAAGCCTGGCGATCGTCCCGCGGGCGACGCACCTTCCTGAGCGTGACTGTCTACAAAAACCTCGACGGAACTACGCCCGACAAAGGCTTCGGCGATCTCGTTCGCTGGCAGTCTGATCGCCTGCTCCGCGGCTTCGCCGCGATGGATCGGAAGAGAGACCGGACGAAGTTCACGACGCCCGTTCGCGAGAACGACGGCGCCGCGCTGCGAACGGAATCGGCGTCGCTCACGTGGATCGGACACGCGACGTACGCGCTGCGTCTCGCGAAGAAGATGATCGTGACGGACCCCGTGTGGAGCGAGCGCATCGGCCCGCAGCGTCGCAAGGCGAAACCGGGCGTCGCGCTCGAGGACATGCCGCGCATCGACGTCGTCACGATTTCGCACACGCACTACGACCACTTCGACATGCCGACGCTCCGGCGAATCGGCAAAGAAGCGCTCTACGTGGTGCCGAAAGATTGCGGAGAGCTGCTCGCGGATTTTCCGCGCGTCGTCGAGCTCGGGTGGTGGGAGTCGCACGTCGAAGGCGACTTGAAGACACGTGTGTGCCGGCGCAGCACTGGTCGATGCGCGTGCCGTGGGACCGCAACAAACGTTTGTGGGGCGGGTTCGTGATCGAATCGCCGGAAGGCGTCGCGTACCACGCGGGCGACACGGCGTTCAGCGAGCGCGTCTTCTCCGAGATCGGCGAGCGCTTTCCGAAGATCGACTGGGCCATGCTCCCGATCGGCGCCTACGACCCCGAGTGGTTCATGAGCGGCCAGCACATGGGACCGGAGGACGCGGTGCGCGCCTTCGAGATCCTCGGAGCGAAGATGCTGTGCGCGATGCACTGGGGCACCTTCAAGCTGACGGACGAGCCTCTCGGCGAACCGCCTGCGCGCGTGCGCGCGGCGTTCGCGAGCGCGGCCGAGCGTGATCGCCCCGGCACAAAACTTTACGTTCCCGACGTCGGTGAAACGCTCTCGCTCACGCGCTAGAGTGAGCGCGTGAAGAAGCTTCTCTTGTTGTGCGTGCTCACGCTCGGGTGCAGTGACGATTCGTCGGGCGACGGCGGCCCCGATTCGACGGCCGAGGCCGCGCCCGATTTGTGCGACATCGACTTGTTCACCGGAAACGGCAACGCGTGCCCGCGCGCGTCGACGCGCGTCTGCTTCAGCGATCCGACGTGCGAAGCGGGCAACGGCTGCACGTGCGAGAACCAGGCGGGCAGCCCGACGTGGAGCTGCTTCACGCCGCCGGAGTGTCTCTTTCCGTGCACGTCGAGCCCGTTCGTCGACGCCGCCCCGTGCGACGGCGGCGACGAGACGAGCACCGGCGACGACGCAGGCGACGACTCCGGCCTCGACGCCGCCGCGGACGCGACCGATGCCGGCACCGACTGACTGCCGAGAGAATTTCACAACAAGATCAGAAGATCAGAAGGCGAAGAGCGTCGAAACTCGCCCAAAGCGGCAAGTTTCGCCGCAATTTTTTGGAAAGAGAGAAGGGTTTTTCCCTTAAAAGAATTCGGCGAAAATTGGCGCCCTGGCCGATTTTCGCCGTCTTCTCTTTTCTCGTCTCGCCTTCTGATCTTCTGATCTTGCTGTGAAACTCTCTCTGCGAGTGAGAGGGCCGGCGAGTGGGGTGCGAGTGCGGGGAGCGCCGCACCGTGTGAGGGGAAAGGAGGGCTACTCGGCGGCGGCGGAGAGGTCCGCCGGTGCCGACTTCTTTGCCTTGCGCTGATCGCGGAGGATTGTGAGGTCTTCCTTCACGCGCGAGGCGAGCGCGGGCGCCTGCTCCTTTGCGTTCTTGTAGAGCTCGACGACCAGGTGCGGCGCGCTCGTGACGGCCGTCTGCGTCTTCTTCGCCGCGCCGAGGAGCCGCGCGCGAAGGCGTTCGCCGCGCGTCAGCTTGATGAGCGGCGCGATTTCGGCGACGAGGTCCGCGCCCGTGCCCGCGTACTTGTGCGGCGCCTTGTGGAGCGGGCCTGCGTAGCGCGGGTTCTTCGCGAGGAACTCCTTCACTTGCTCCCG
>DATBBD010000208.1:0-10819 GCA_036271175.1 Polyangiaceae bacterium
GGGCGTCGTCGGCGCGGGGCAAATGGGACGCGGCATCGCGCAAGTCGCGGCGCTGTCGGGTTGCAAGGTCATCATCATGGACGCGGTGGACAACGCGCTTCAGGTGGGGCTCACCGCGATCACGACCGACCTCACCAAGCAGGTCTCGAAGGGGAAGCTCAAGCAAGAGGACGCGGACGCCGCGGTTTCGCGGCTCAGCGGCGTGACGAAAATCGACGACCTCGACGAGTGCGATTTCGCGATCGAAGCCGCCACCGAGAACACCGAGGTGAAGCTCGAGATCTTTCGCACGCTCGATCGTGCGCTCGGCAAGAACGCGATCCTCGCGAGCAACACGTCGTCGATCTCGCTGACCAAGCTCGCCGGTGCGACGAGGCGCCCGGAGCGCGTGCTCGGCATGCATTTCATGAACCCCGTGCCGCTCATGAAGCTCGTCGAAGTCGTGCGCGCGTTGCAAACGTCGGAGCCGACTTACGAGGAGACCTGCGCGCTCGCGACGATGATGGGAAAGACGCTGGTCACGACGAAAGACATGCCGGGCTTCATCGTCAATCGGATGCTCATTCCGTTCATCAACGAGGCGTGCTTTGCCCTCCAGGACGGCCTCGGCACGGTCGAGGACATCGACCAGGCCGCGCGGCTCGGCTTGAACCACCCGATGGGCCCGCTCCAGCTCGCGGATCTCATCGGCCTCGACACGTGCCTGTTCATCGCCGAGGTGCTGCAACGGGAGTTCGGCGAGGACAAATACCGACCGTCCACGGTGCTTCGCAATTACGTCGCGGCGAATTGGCTCGGCAGAAAAACCAGCCGCGGTTTCTACGTTTACGCGGATGGCAAACAAGAACGCCCGAGCGGTCGACCGCCGGCGTGAGTCGCCCGACGCGCGCGTTGTCACACACGCGCACACGCACGCTCACCTGATCGCGCTCACCGGTACGCGGCACCCGCGCTCGCGAACCAATTCCATCCGAGCGCGACCGAGCGGCGTCGCATTGCCGGAATGCCCCAGTCGGGTAGCATGTTACGGTGACCTCTCCCGTCTTACTCGTCGACCACGAGCGACCGAGCCTCGCCGACATCAAGGCAGCGGATAGCCCGGTGGTGGGCGCGCGATACACCCTCCTCGGGAAACTCGGGCAAGGGGGCATGGCCGTCGTGCACGAGGCCCTCGACAACGTCACGGGTCACCGCATCGCGCTGAAGCGACTCCGGAACCTCGACGACGGCCGAAAGCAGCGACGCGCCGTCGAGCTGTTCGAGCGCGAGTTTCACACGCTCGCCCAGCTCCGGCACCCGCGCATCATCGAGGTCTACGACTATCGATTGGATGACGAGGGTCCCTACTACACGATGGAGCTCCTCGACGGGGGCGACTTGCAACAGCTCGTCCCAGCCGACTGGAGAAAGGCGTGCGCCGTCGCGCGCGACGTCTGTTCGGCGCTGTCGCTCCTTCACTCGCGGCGGGCGGTGCATCGCGATCTGAGCCCGCGAAACGTGCGCTGCACGAGCACCGGTCTCGCGAAACTCATCGACTTCGGCGCGATGGTCCCGATGGGACGAAACAAATACGTCGTCGTCGGCACGCCCGCGTACTGCGCGCCCGAGGTCGTGCATTTGCAGCCCCTCGACGCGCGCACCGATCTCTACGCGCTCGGCGCGACGCTCTACTACACGCTCGCCGGCCGGCACGCGTTCCCGGCCCGCGACTTCGAGAGTCTCGGCGCGCTGTGGCAGTGCGCGTTCCCTCGGCCGTCGGAGTTCGCGCCGGATATCCCCGAGGCGCTCGACGCGCTGGTCATGGATTTGCTCCGCCTCGATCCTGCGGCCCGGCCGCCGAACGCCGCCGAGGTACTGGAGCGGCTCAGCGCGATCGACGGCTGCTCGCTCGCAGACAATCTCCCGGTCGCTCAGGCCTTCTTGTCGACACCGAGCTTGTCCGGCCGAGATACGCAGCTCAATCGTGCGCGTATGAAGACCATGCGCGCGCTTCGAAAACGGGGCAGCGCGCTCCTCGTCGAAGGACCTTCGGGCGTCGGACGCTCTCGGTTTCTCGACGCCTGTGCGCTCGAAGGGAAGCTGCTCGGCGCGGTGGTTCTCCGAGCCGACGCGGACGACGCCGACGGCACCGACTACAGCGTCATCCGCGCCCTCGCGCGGCAACTCCTCGCGACGATGCCCGACGAGACCAACGAGGCCGCGCGTCCTCATCTCCGCCTCCTCGGTCGCGCGATCCCCGAGCTCGTCCATCAGCTCCCGAGTCGGACGTCACTCGAGCTCGAGGATCCCGTCCTAGCGCGCCCGCGCCTCCAACCGGCGCTCCGCGAATGGTTACTCGCCATTAGTCGGCAGCGGCCGCTGCTCGTCACCGTCGACGACGTTCATCGCATCGACGAGCCTTCCGTCGCCGCGATCGCGCTCCTGTCGCACAACTTGAGGCCCCATCGGGTCGCGGTGATCGTCAGCGCCGAGACCAGCGCGCCGGCGGTGTCCGCGACCGCCATGAAGCTCCTCGGAAACAACGCGACGCACCTCGCGCTCGAGAACCTGTCTTCGACCGACGTGCAACGGCTTCTCGGTTCGGTATTCGGCGAGGTGCCCCGGGCGAATCTCCTCGCCCATCGGCTGCACGCCATCTCCGGGGGAAACCCGCGCGACGTGATGCGGCTCGCGCAGCACGTCGTCGATCGTGGAGTGGTTCGCTACGAAGCCGGCGCGTGGTCCATCTCGGAAAACTTCGATGCCGTGGATCTTCCGTCGAGCATGGCGCAAGCGCTCGGCGTCCGCGTCGACGCGCTCAGCGCCGGCGCAAAGCAGCTCGCTCGCACGATCTCCCTCTCACCCGGACTCTCGGTCACCTTCCACGAATGTCTACATCTCAGCGCCCAGGATGAGGCGGGTCGCCTCATGGAAAGCCTGGACGAGCTGCTCACCGCCGAGGTCATGCGAGACGCCGGCGAGCGGTTCACGCTCGCGCAACGCGCCTGGGAACCCGCGCTCCAAAACGGCATGAGCGACGAGGAAGCTCGCGAGCTCCATATTCGCATGGCGCGCCTGTTCGAGCTTCGCGGGAGCGACCAGTTTCGCGTCGCGCAGCATCTCCTGCGCGCCCACGAGCACGAGCGCGCCCTCGAGACGTTCGCGGCTTTTTGCGTCGCGTCCGTCGCAGAAACGCACAAGGACCCCGACGCCTTCTTCGTTCTCATCCGCTCGCTTCCCCTCGACTGGTTCGACACGTTCGACCATGCGATCCGCCTCTGCGACGAGCTCAATCTCCCGAAGCGGTACAAGTTCGCGCTCCGGGATCGGTTCGCCGGAATCGTCTCGTTGATGACCATCTGCGACGCGGTTCATCTGCCCGCGTTGATCGCCGACCTCACTCGCTTGAGCGGTCTCGCGGATTTCACCGAGCTCGACGATTCTCTCGAACCGACCCCCCGACTCATGACGGCTCTCGGTCGCGCGCGCGAACGCTACGCGGCGAGCTCCGAACACGACCGGGTCCTCGACCCCGGCAACGCCATCAAACATCTGGCGCGCGCGATCATCAGCGCGGCCGCGATGGTGACGTCCTCGCTCGATTTCAAGCTCTTGCGCGATCTCCCCTCTCTCGAGCCGTTCGCGCCGCTGTCTCCCGCGCTCGGCATCGTCGAGAACCTCGTCCGAGGAATGAAGGCACGTCAGACTGCTCGCATGGAGCAGGCGCGCGAACTCTACGGGGCCCTCCTCGAGCGCTCCGGACAACCCGATCGCGCTGGGCTCGACGAGTCTCACCACCGATACACGCGGGTCGGTGTCATGAACGGGCTCGGCATGATCGAGGCGGGCATGGGATTGAAGTCGTGCCTCGAGCGCGCCGCCCAGATTGAGTCCGAACCGACGCAGCAGGTAAACGCGGTGCAGATCCGCGTGCTGCACCACCTCTGGCAAGGCGATTTCCGCGAGGCGCTCCGGCTGAAGCACGAGATCGAGGTGCTGCGTATCCAGAACAGTCCGCGCCAATGGTACGAAGGCTCGCACCTGTTGTGGCAACTCACCGCGTACGCAGCGGCGGAAGATCTCACTCGGCTGAAGCAAGCAGCCGAGGACATCGAGGAGCTCGCGGCGCGGTCTCCGGGCTGGGTTCCGGTGCACCGGTACAGCCTCGCCGAGTACCAGCGGGTTCGCGGTGACCACGCCGGCGCCCTCGCCGAGCTCGAAGCCGCGCTCGAGCTGAGCAAGCCCGGCAAGCAACAGCTCTGGCCGAACATGGCCGGCGCTCATCTTCGGGTGCTCACCGAAAAAGATCCGCAGGAGGCGGTCGCCATCGGCGAGCGGTATCTCGCGGAAGGCGAAGCCGCCGGCCTTGGCTACGTCATGAACTACGTGCTGTTACCGTTCAGCATCGCGCAGGCGAAGGCCGGGAAAATCAAGGAAGCGGAAGCGAACGCCGAACTCGCGTTGCGACGCTTCGAGGCGCTCGGCACGACCGGGCTCAATCTCGGAATAACCTACGAAACACGAGCTCGAATCGCGATCCTCGCCAACGACCAGGAAACCTTCGAGCGGTACGCGACGCTCTGCGAGAACGTGTACACGGCGGCCGGCAGCCCGACCCTGGTCGCGAAATTCGAGAAGCTCCGGCGCGAGGCCCAGCGCGCCGACGTCATGACGACCGTCATGCGGCACCGCGCGGGCGAGCTCAACGAGCTCTTCACGGTGTCGCGCATCGTGTCCACGCTCGAGGCGTGTCGCGGCGTGACGGACCGCTCTCAAACCGCGTTGAATTTGCTCGCGCAGGCGAGCGGCGCAGCCGAAGGGTTTTTGCTCCTGGTCGGCGACCAAGGGCCGTTTTGCGCAGCTCAGATCGGTGAACGGTCGCTCTCGCCGGCGCTGTTCACCATCGCGCGCGAGTACCTGGCGGCCGAAGCCCACGAGGCGCAGACCACGACCAACAGCGGCACCGACAACACGTCGGGCCGGTACGAAACCCGCGGGGGCACCTTGAGCGCGGAATTTCGCCCCGTGCTCTTGAGCCACAACTCGCCGAACGGGCTGCTCATTACGGGTATCGCGCTCCTGGTCGTGCCGAGCGGCGGACGATTCGCGTTCCCGGCGCGCGTCGCGACCGAGATCAGCCGTCGCATCCACCAAACCGGCGACTCGTCGGGCGTCCTCGTCGTGGATTGAGCCGGCTCGCCGCCTTTCCAGCGAGGGCGGCGCGAAAAAACGCCGCGTCGACGTAACGTCCCGGCCGCGCCGGCGTATTTCCGGCGAGCGGCGTCCGCGCGGACGCTTCCGGCGAAGGAGAAGTGCCGTCTCCGCGCCGTACGTGAGCTAAAAGAGGCCCCTGATGAATCGCTTTTCGCTACCGAGCCTGGGTATCGGGCTCGGGCTCAGAACGACGCACTATTCGCACATTCTCGAGCATCGGCCGAACGTCGATTGGTTCGAGATCCTGAGCGAAAACTACATGCAGACGAAGGGGCGACCGCTCACCTTCTTGGACAAAATCGCCGAGATGTATCCGATCGCGATGCACGGCGTGTCGCTCTCCATCGGCTCGACCGACCCTCTCGACCGGCAGTATTTGAGCGAGCTGAAGGAGCTGCGCGATCGCACGCAGGCGCGCTGGGTCTCGGATCACCTGTGCTGGACCGGCGTCGCCGGAAAAAACACGCACGATCTCTTGCCGCTTCCCTACACCGAAGAGTCGCTGAAGCACGTGGCCGCGCGCGTCCGCACCGTGCAAGACATTCTCGGCGCGCCGCTCGCGCTCGAAAATCCGTCGACGTACGTCGAGTTTGCCGGGTCGACGATGACCGAGTGGGAGTTCTTGAGCGAGCTCGCGCGCGAGGCCGACTGCGCCCTCCTCGTCGACGTGAACAACATTTTCGTCTCGTCGTACAATCACGGCTTCGATCCGATGGACTACGTGCGCGCCCTCCCCTTCGATCGGATCGTGCAAATGCACGTCGCCGGACACACGAACCACGGCACACACATCGTGGACACGCACATCGGTCCGGTGCTCGAGCCGGTGTGGCAGCTCCTCGGCGAGGTGTACCGGCGAGCGTCGGCGCCGAGCGTGCTCCTCGAGTGGGACGCGGACATCCCGAGCTTCGAAGAAACGCATCGAGAGGCCTTGCGCGCGCGCGAGTTCATCTCCGAGGAGGCCGCGTGACCGACCGACTCCCTTCGCCGGTGTTGGATCCGAATCGAGACGTGGGCACCGAGCGAGCGAGCGCGACGCCCGCGCGGAAGCACGCGCACCTCAAAGTGGCCGGAGCGGCGCAGAAATCCGCGGTCGTGCCGCAAACGCTGAGCGCGCTCGAACGGTGGATGCTCGGCGCGATCGCCGACGCGCCGCCCGTGGATTCGGAGATCGACGCGATCCTCACGCCGGGGCCGCGCCTCTCGGCGAAGGATCGGCTCGCGGTCTATCAATTCGGGTATCGCGCGCGGCTCGTCGAATGCCTCGCCGATGACTATCCGATCGTCGCGCGAACGCTCGGCGAAGGTGCCTTCGAAGAGCTCGCGGCCGAATACATCGAGCGACATCCCTCGACGGCGCCGAGCCTGAACGCGTTCGGGCGACACATGGAATCGTTCTGCCGCGAATCGGGCTCCCGGGCCCTCGGAGCGAACTCGGAGTTCTTTGCCGAGCTCGCACGACTGGAATGGGCACTCGTGGAGACGATCCACGCCGAGGGGGCGCCGCCGTTCGACTTCCAGAAGCTCGCGAAGGTTCCCGTCGAGGCCTGGGCGACCGCGCGGCTCGTCCCGAGCAAGACCGTGCGCGTCTTGCGGTTCGAATATCCGGTGAACGCCTTCTTCCAGGCGCGGCGCGAGGACAAGGAGCCCGCGATCCCGGCGGAATCGCCGACCGAGCTCGCGATCTACCGCGTGGGGTTCCGGATCTGGAGAATGGATCTCACGCCGGCCATGACCCGCGTGCTCGAGGCGCTGCTCGCCGAGCAGCCGATCGGCGACGCGCTCGCGACCATCGCGGTGGACGAATCCGATCCGGCGGCGCTCGGCGAAGCCGAGCGGAGCGTGATGGTGTGGTTCCGCGAATGGGTCGAAGGCGGCTTCTTCGCGGGCGTCACGCTCGCTGAATGAACGACGAGACGAGGGGGCCGAGGTCGGGATAGTCGGGCTCGGTCCGGGCTGCGCGCTCGAGCGCCGCCATGACGGCGAACGCAACGTCCTCGCGAAACGGACGGGCAGCGACTTGAACGGCCATGGGGAGCCCGCGGGAGCCGCGCTCGGTGTCGCGCGCGACGCGGTCCATCTTGTCCGACGAACGGGGCGTCGCGATTTCTTCGTCGGGCCTCACTCGCGTCACCGGCACGACGCCCGCGGGATAGCCGAGCACGTTGTAGACGAGGGCGTAGGCGCCGGCGACACCGAGCTCCGAGGATGCGCCGTGACGAAACGCGGGCAGCGAAACCGGGGGCGACAAGATGGCGTCGACGGGGCGATCACCCGGGCCGCGGTCGAGCACGGTCTGAAAACGGGCTTGATAGTCCATCAGCTCGGCGACGAGCGTGAAGTGCCGATCGGCGCTCGGGTCGCCATAGGCGTCGAGCAACGCCGCGAGGCGCCTTCGCCCCGTCCCCTGCAGGATGAGCTGGATCAGGGCTCGCATCGGCGCCGAGACCGCGATGATCGTGAGTAACTGCGCGATGCGCGGATCGAGGCGTGAACCGCGAAGAAAGCGGCGCACGCCTTTCCCGCCGTCGCCCGAGAGGATCCCGAAGAAGAGCCGCATCGCGTGCCCGACGTCGGGCGGCGAAAAAGGAACGAGCGTCGCGCCGCACCGCTCGAGCCACCGCACCGAGTCGAGGACGGCTCGCTTCGCGGCCGAACACGCGTCGAACGTGCCGTCGTCGGTGTAGTAACCGATGACGAGCTCTTCTAGGTTCACGCGCTCGAAATCTCGCAGCGGCATCGGCGGCAAGCGTGACGGCAGAGCGCCGCCGTTCGCAATCTCGACGCCGAGCGCGACGTCACCGACGGTTCGGGCAAACACGCCCACCTGGCTCGCGATGGCGCGTTGCCCGAGGGAGATGCTGCCGCGTCCGAAGTCGGGCATTCGTCCCGCGGTCGGCTTGAAGCCGACGACGCCGCTCCACGCCGCCGGAACGCGGGACGAACCGCCGATGTCGGTTCCCAAACCGAGCGGCGACCCCCCGAGCGCGATGATCGCGCCTTCGCCGCCCGACGACCCACCCGGCGTGCGCTCGAGATCCCACGGATTTCGCGCGCAGCCGTAGAGCGGATTGTCGCTCTCGAGGTAGAGCAACACCTGCGCGAGGTTCGTCTTGCCGAGCACGATCGCGCCGGCCGAACGGAGCCGCGCGACGTACTCGCTGTCGCGAACCGCGATATCGTTCGCGTGCGACGACACGCCGAAGCTCGACGGCGTCCCCGCGACGTCGATGCACTCCTTGACGGTGATCGGCACGCCGTGGAGCGGCCCGAGGGGCTCGCCGGACCACCGGCGGCGATCGGCTTCCCGCGCTTCTTCGCGAGCGGCTCCGTACCGCTTCACGACGACGGCGTTCAGCGCCGGGTTGACCGCTTCGATGCGCTCGATGTGGCTCTCGACGACGTCGACCGCCGAGAATTCGCCGCCGCGCACGCCGCTGGCGAGTGCCCGCGCATCGAGACGACAGAGCTCTCCGGACGATGTGGCCATGTGTCGCGGTCGGTCCCCGGTCGGAAGACGCGTCGACTCAGTGTCGCACGGGACCGCTGCTCAGGGACGGCCGAAAAAACCGCAGAAAGCTCATCGTGCTCTCACGTCGCATCTCGCGCGCATCCCCGGAGCGCCGAGGGTAGGCTCTTCTGCGATGCAGGGCGACGAGCACCCTACTCTGGTCCTCCTCCGATCGACTCGCGAGCGCGTGCTCGCGATCCTGTCGGAGGGGTTCACCAAGGATGAGATTGGCCTCGACGAGTTCGAGCGCCGTGTCGACGGCGCATACGCCGCGACGAGCATCGACGCGCTCGACGCGCTCGTGCGCGATCTGAGCGCCGGCACGACGAGCGGCGGCGCAGAAACCGGCTCCGGCGCGCTTTCGGTGCGGCCGGAAAGCGCGATGGTCGCCTCATCCGCGGCCCTCGCGCCTGTGCGTCGCGAAAAGAAGCCCGGCACGGTCGCCATTTTCGCGAGCGTCGAACGCCGGGGCGCCTTTTCGTTATCGAACGGTTCGCGCGCCGTCGCGATCTTCGGCAACGTCGAGCTCGATTTACGACAAGTGGCGTTGCCGGATGGCGTGACGGAGCTGTTCGTCCGCGCGGTGTTCGGCAACGTGGAGATCACGGTGCCGCCGGATCTCGCCGTCGAGTGCGAGGGGAGCGGCGTCCTCGGCTCGTTTTCGTCGATGAGCCGGGTGCCCGCCGAGGGACGAACCCGCGGACCGGTCCTCCGGGTCATCGGCTCCGCCGTGCTCGGCAACGTCGAGATCCACACACGCCCGCGGAACGAGCCCGCGGCCGGGTATGCGAAGCTGCTCGGAGCCGGCCCCAAGCGCTGAGCGCCTCGTCCGGCGAGGGTTACGGCGAGACGCCGGAGGCCGAGCTCGTGTGGTCGTTCGAGCGGCGTGGCGCGACCCCGGCGTCATGAACCGACGTTCCGGCGAGGGCCGAGCCCAGCGTTCGCACGACGCTGCGCCGCACCCACGGATTTTCATAGAGCTGCGCGACCGCGTCGAGCACCGGCGAGCTCACGATCGCGCGCACGGCGTGGCCGGCGACGAACCCGAGCGTGAAGCGCTTGCGGTGCTTCCAGACGTAGTCGCGCCACGCCGCCTCTTCGCTCGCGCGGCCGCTCAATACGCGAGCGACGGCGTCGGCGGCGTAGATGCCGCTCTGCATCGCCTGTGAGATCCCTTCGCCGGTCGCGTTGTGCGTCAGACGCGCGGCTTCACCGAGGTGGAGCGCGCCCGGCGCGGTCAAGTGTCCGACCCACGTCGTGTAGACGATCGGGTGTCCCTTCAACGGCCCGAGCTGCGTCGCGCCGCGGAGTCGCCGCCCGTAGTGCCGCTCCAGAAAATCCGCGAACACGGTGCGCACGTTGCGCTGCGTCTTGTGGCCGTCCGCGTCCTGCCCGTCGATACAGATCCCGATGTTCACCCGGCGAGACGTCTCCGGGAAGAGCCAGCCGTAGAGCGGAGCGACCTCGCGATCGAAGATCATCTCGATCTGTCGGGACGTGAACTCGGCGTCGTCCCACCACCCCATGAGCGTCGAGATGCTCCGCTTCGGGCGCGGATCGGTCGAAAAAATGGAGTGCGAGCCGTCGGCGCAGAGCACGTAGCGCGCGCGAAGCTCGCGCCCGTCGGCCATGTTCACGCCGACCACGCGATTGCCGGCTTTGATGAGCCCCCGCGCGCGCACCCCGGCCGAAAGCTTCACGCCGAGGCTCTGGGCCCGGTACACGATGAGCGCGTCGAACTCGCGACGAAGCAAGACGACGGCCGCCGCGTTCGACGCCAGCACGAAGGATCTTCCGCCGGGCGTGACGATCTTCACGGAGTCGATCGGCGTCGCACGACGCCGGAGCTCCTCGCCGAAGCCGAGCTGGTCGGCGATCGCGAGCGCGTGCGGCGAGAGCCCGGACCCGCACGTCTTGTCGCGAGGGAACGTCGCACTGTCGACCAACACGACGTCGCGAACGCCGTTCTGTGCCAACCGGAGCGCCGCCGCGGCGCCGCCGGGGCCGCCGCCTACGACGATCGCGTCGTGAACCGATGCCACTGTCATACTCAGCTCGCCTTCACCGCGACGGGCGTTTCCATGAGGAGCGGCGCGCGCGCACGACGCCGCTCTT
>DATBBD010000209.1:0-7538 GCA_036271175.1 Polyangiaceae bacterium
GTCGTCGATGATGCCGTTGCAATCGTCGTCCTTGCCGTTGCACGTCTCGACGGTACCGCCGGTCGTGCCGTTGCACTGGATCGCGCCGTCCTTGCAGATGGTCTTGCCCTTGCCGCACTGGGTCGAGCAATCCACCCCGACGCCGGGGAGCGAGTTCGACGTGCCGTCGGGGCCGTCGTCGACCACGCCGTTGCAGTCGTTGTCGATGCCGTCGCATTGCTCGGCCATCGGCCCCGTCGCGCCGTCGCAGATCAGCGTGTCGCCCGGCGAGTGCCCCGTCGTTCCGGAGACGCCGCCTTGCGCGTCGGGCAACCGACAAACCAAGAGCCCTTGCTTGCACGCGCCGACCGCGCTGCCGCAGGGGACGTTCGAATCGACGGGATAGTCGTTGTCGATGATGCCGTCGCAGTCGTCGTCGACGCCGTTACACGTTTCGGGTTTGCCGAAACCGAAGTTCGTGCAGACCTTCGCGCCGTTGACGCACACGTAGTAGCCGGGCGTGCAGACGCCGGTCACGCCCGTGGGCGTGCAAGGGAAGTTCGGACCGACGTCGACCGGGTTGTCGTCGACCAAGCCGTTGCAGTTGTCGTCGAGGCCGTTGCAGGTCTCGGTCGGCTTCGGCCCGATCCATCCTTCGCATTGCAACGTGTCGGACGGGTCGTTGCCGGGGAGACACTCCGTGACGCCGGCCTTGCAGATGCCCTGGATGGTGCCGCCCGGCGGGTAGCACGGGAGCCCGACATCCGACGGGTTGTCGTCGATGATGCCGTCGCAGTCGTCGTCCTTGCCGTCGCACTTCTCGGGCGAGGGCGCGCTCGTCTGCACGCATTGCGGCGCGCCGTTCACGCACTCGGTCGCGCCCTTACAGGTGCCCAGAAGCTGCGCGCACTGATTCGGGAGCGGCGTCGTTCCCGTCGTGGACCCCCACACTTGCTTCGTCGGATCCGTCACGCCAGCCGGGTCGTCGACCTTGCCGTCGCAATCGTCGTCCGTGCCGTTGCACGACTCGGTGCCCGGTCCGACTTCACCGTCGCAAAAGAGCTGGTCGTTCGAGCCGTGGCCCGCCGTTCCGACGACGCCGCCTTGAGCCGTGGGCAACCGGCAGACTTCCGTGCCCGCGGTGCAGATGCCGACGCCGGGCTTGTTGCCGGGGATCTGAGTGCACGTGCCGCCGGCGTCGCTCGGGTTGTTGTCGACCACGCCGTCGCAATCGTCGTCGAGGCCGTTGCATGTCTCGGGAGTCGGAATGCACGGCGTCGCGAGCCCCTGCACGAAGAGCGTGTTGTCGGCGTACCCGATGTCGCTCGAGCGGTACGTGTCCTCGAACGTGAAGTAGTAGTACGGGTAGCGGACCTTGTTCGTGTCGAGAACCTTCGTCTGGTAGATGAGGCTGTGAACGTAGTTGCCGTCGCCGTTCAGCGCAGCTTCGGTGAAATACATGTACCCGACACACGAGTTCGCGGCCGGCGCGGTTCCCGTCGCTGCGGTGTTGAAGTTGAAATACGGGTAGTAACCGCGCGCGTGCCCTTGCTGCGTGCAGCTGTCGTAGTTGGTGCCGCTGTTCGCGCCGGCTTGGCCCTCCGGCGTCATCAAGTAGAAGCCGACGAAGCCGCCCTTGTAGATGCTGGCCGTGAACATCGCCTGAAAGTCGACCGTCGTCTGGAACGGCGCCGTGGTGCTGGCTTGGTCGTATGCGGGGTCGGTGTTGAGCACCGTCGTGTGACCGGTCGGGAGCGGCGGCGGCCAGCTCGGCACGATCGCGTGCAGGTTGGTGAGGACCGTGACGTCGTCGCCGACGTTGTACCAACCGAACGAGTTTCGATACCCGGCGCTGTTACGCCAGAGGAAGGTCGCGGTGATGGTTCCGAACACGGTGGTGTTCCCCGCGCCGGGCACCTTCGGAATCACGAACACCTGCGGGTTCTGGCTCGCGTCGTTCACCGCGTTGATCGGTCCCTGCGATCCCGCGCTGCCCGCGTTGTCCGGAATCGTCGGGCCCGTGCAATTGGCGACAGTCGTCGCTTGCGACCAGCACGCGGGCGTCTGTGACGGGAAGGCCGTGTTGCCGCACGTTGCCGTCGCGTTGCCCGCGAGCTCACCGCGTGCGAGCGCGTACACGATGTTGTCGGCGCAATTCGGAATGATCGCGCCGTTGACCTGGACGACGACCGCCGATGCATCGCCGCCCAGATAATTCGAGAGACCGACGGCAAGGGCGCCGCATGCGCCGATTACCGAAAATTTAGTCGCCGATTGCATCGCGGAGTTCCGAGGGCTGGGGGGTTATTGCGTCGCTCCACACCGAGGACAGGCCGAGGTGCACGACGGCAAGAATGCGCGCAAGTTAACCTCTTGAGGATGCACTATCGCGCGGCGCGCATCACGCAGATTCGTCGCGGCCTTCCCTGAAATACGCACCGCCGTGCACGCGGGCGTTATCCGCACACGCGCTCGCTTTTTCGTTTTCTAGCGGCGCGTCGCTGCCTTTGCGCGTGCCTCACATCGAGCGAGCACACGCGCTCGCTCGCGTTGTGAGCGGCCGTTCACTTCCGCACGTCGATCTTTTTTTCAGCTCGCTGTATTCGAGGGCCGAGCGCACGGGTGCGAGAACGTGAGCGCGTGATTCGACAGGGGCGCGCGTGTGCGAGAACATGCGCGGGCTCGTTTGGTCGTCTCGCTCGGGTGTCTCGTTTGCCGTTTGCTGCAAGCCCGCTCGTGTTTCGCCACTCGCGGGCCGCCTCGTCGATGGGACGGCCTTTTCGGCACGAACGGATCGCCGCTCGGCACGCGGACCCGGGCGCAGCTATTCCTCACTAACGATAACGAGGGCGCCGGCGAGCGCGCGACGTGTGTGCCGTGGTGCGTTCGGCTTGGCGCTGGTCGTCGCAGTCGCGTCGAGGTCACTCGCCGCATCGCCGGGCGTCGCGTCCGGGAAACATGACGCCGCGACGCCGGGGCAAAAGTCTCGAGCGTGGATACTCGCCGCTCGCACTTCACGAAGTCGTGATGAGGCGCTCTTCACGAAGTGCCGCGTGGGGTCGCCGCGGTTCGTGCGCGAACGACGACGTCAGTGACGGACGCTGGCCGGCCGGCCGCGTGCGTTACTTCTTCTTCGCGGTCTTCTTGGCGCTCGGCGCGGCGGCTGCCGGCGCTGCGGCGGCTTTCGCCTTCGCCTTTTTCGTCCGCGACGTCTTCTTCTTCACCGGAGCGGCAGCCGTCGCCGGCTTCGCTGGTTTCGCCGTCGCCGGCTTCGAGCGACGCGCGGCGCTCTTCTGAAGATCGAGGAGGCGCGGGGTCGCGTACGACTCGAGCTTGGTGCGGAAGCCCGCATCCTTGTCGCGCTTCATCACGCCGAGGAGAGAGTCGATGAGCTTCGCGCGACTCCCGAAGGCGGATTTCACCTCGGAGAGCGTCGCGTGGAGACGGAGGAGCTTCGCGTTGGAGACGCGACCGAGCCCCTTCTCCTTATTGAGCTGATCGAGCCAGAGCTCGTCGGTGCAGAGCGCCTGAACGGCGCTGACGAGCTTGGCCTTGTCGCCGAAGCGCTCCTTGACGGCTTTGATGGGCGGGGTCTTCATCGGTGGTCGCGTCCGAACCGCGGAAAGGGCGGTCGGGGGCCGGCTTAGTAGCAATGTGAGTCGAACAGTGCAAGCCGCGGTCGAGGGACATTTCCCGGGGCGCCCTCGAGGCCTGGGTCGCGGGCAGGGTCGGCGCGCCTCGCTCGCCGGATGACTCGCCCCGCGCCGCATGGTACGCGGCCGGGTCAGCATGGCTTTGCGCGTGCGTTTTGCTCCATCTCCGAGCGGGTATCTACATATCGGCGGAGCCCGTACGGCCCTCTTCAACTGGCTTTGGGCCAGAAAACTGGGCGGCACGTTCGTCCTCCGCGTCGAGGACACCGACCAGGAGCGCTCCAATCCCGAGAGCGTCCGGGCGATTTTCGACGCCTTGCGGTGGCTCGGGCTCGACTGGGACGAGGGGCCGGAGGTCGGGGGCGCGTTCGGGCCCTATTTCCAGAGCGAACGCCGCGCGCTCTACCGCGAGGTGGCCGAACGGCTCATCGCAAACGGCGCGGCCTACCGCTGCGATCTGACGAAGGAGGAGCTCGACCAGCTCCGGGCGGACTACAAGGCGAAAAATCCGAAGGGCGAGTTCGTCTATCGAGGTCCCGTTCGGGAGTGCACGGACCCGACGAAGCCGCACGTCGTCCGATTCCGCGTTCCCCGCGAAGGCGCGACCCATTTCGTCGACAAAGTGTTCGGTGCGATCTCGACGCCGAACTCCGAGCAGTCGGATTTCGTCCTCATGCGCTCCGACGGGTTCCCGCTGTACAACTTCGCCGCCGTCGTGGACGACCACGCGATGGGCATCACTCTGGTCGCCCGCGGCCGTGACCACGTCGGCAACACGCCGCAGCAGGTGCTCCTCTACAAGGCGCTCGGGTTCGAGCCCCCCGAGTTCGCCCATCTGCCGCTCATGCTCGCGGCCAATGGCGAGAAGCTGAGCAAGCGCAACGCGTCCGTTGGCGTCCAAGATTACCGGGACCGCGGCTACTCGCCCGGCGGCGTCTTGAACTACCTGGTGCGCTTCGGCTGGTCGCACGGCGATCAGGAGATTTTCAGTCGCGACGAGCTGGTGAAGCTGTTCGACTGGGACCGCGTCGGCAAGAGTGACGGAAAATTCGACGAGAAGAAGTTCGCGGACGTGCAATTCGAGCACCTGAAGCGCCCCGAGCTGACGAGCTCAGAAGACTACGCCTCGATGGTGGCGCCGTTTCTCGCCGCGCGCGGGCTCACCGCGCCGGACGGCGCGCGTCTCGCCGCGGCGATCCCGACGATTCGCGACCGTGCGCACACCCTGGTCGAAGCCGCGGACCTGCTCGACTTCTTCCTTCGTGAGCCCCCGGTGATGGACGAAGCGGCGCGGCCGCTCCTCACCCCGGCGACCGCGCCGTACCTCGAGACCCTGAAAATGATCTGCGTCGAGACGGAGCCGTTCGCGGCGCCGGCGCTCGAAGCGCGTTTCAAAGCCTGGGTCGAATCGTCGGGGATCAAAATGAAGGACGTCGCTCAGCCCGTGCGCGTCGCGCTCACCGGTCGCAAGGCGAGCCCGGGTCTCTTCGACGTCATGGTCGTGCTCGGGCGCAAAGCGACGCTCGACCGCCTCGATCGCGGCATTCGTATCGCGACCGGTAGCTGACGTTAGCGTCATGAACCTCCCCATCCCGCCGGTTGTCTGGCCTCTCGAGCTGCCGGTTCGGCCGCTGCCGGACGTGTCATGGGTTCAGTCCGTTCTCGCGTACCCGCCCGTCAAAGTGTTCTTCCCGGTTCCGATCCTCTGCGCGATTGCGCCGGCGATCTGGTGGTTTTTCCGGGACACCTGGCGCGACCTCGACGCCGAGGCCGCTCGGTATCGAGCCGAGGTCGCCGCGCGCGGGGGCGTCGACTACCGCCCCTACCTCTGCTTCCTGATCGCGGCGTCGGTCCTCACGATGCAGGAGTATTTCGGCGGCCGCAGCTTCTACGACGACGTCATCAGAATGCCACTCGAGACGTACGGCCGCGCCCATCCCGGGCTGCACGTTCAGAAGTACGACGAGCTCTTCAGCTACGCCTTCTGGTCGTTCGCGCGCTTCGTCGGTTACGTCGCCATCCCGCTCCCGGTCTGGAAGCTGATTTTCCCGAAAGACAGCCTCCTCGACATGGGGCTCCGGGGGCGTGGCTTCTTTTCGCACCTCTGGATCTACGGGCTCTGCCTCGCGATCGTGCTGCCGGTGATGCTTCTCGTCTCGACGCAGCCCGACTTCGGCAACTACTACCCGTTTTACAAGCAGAGCTCGCGGAGCTGGTTCGATCTCTTCTGCTGGGAGGGGATCTACTGGCTCCAGTTCTTCTCGCTCGAGCTCTTCTTCCGCGGGTGGATGGTCGGCGCGCTCCGCCGGACGATGGGCGCCGGCGCCATTTTCGCGATGGCCGTTCCGTACTGCATGATCCACTACGGAAAGCCTTACTTCGAGGCGCAGGGCGCGATCGTCGCGGGCGTCGTGCTCGGTTCGCTCGCGATGCGGACGCGGAGCATCTACGCCGGATTTCTCGTCCACATCACCGTCGCGGTCAGCATGGATCTGCTCTCGCTCTGGAAGCGCGGCGCGCTTCCCATCGTGTTCTGGGCAGCAGGCTGAACCGTCGCGCGCCGCGTGCGCGGCCCACGCGACAGACGCGACGCGCCGCCTCGCGTGTCGATGGTGTGTCAGTCGCGACCCCCTGATTGTCCTCTTGCGTTTCTCGGTGGTTCTGCGAAAGCTTTGACGAGCTTCGCCATGTCAGGACCGACCCAGCAGGCGCGCCCGACGCCTCCTCCTCGTCCGAACCTCCGCCGCTTGAAATCAGGCGGCACGCCGGATTGGGGCATCGAGCACAGCGCAGCGCTCTACCAAATTCGTGGTTGGGGGGCGCCCTACTTCTCCATCAACGACAAAGGTCACGTCGAGGTCAGGCCCGACCCGCAGAACGAGCGCGCGATCGATCTGTTCGATCTCGCGCAAGACCTTCAAGCGCGCGGCATCGAGCTGCCGATCCTCGTGCGCTTCTCGGAGATCCTCGCGCACCGCATCCGCTCGATCAACGAAGCCTTCGGTCAAGCGATCGAAGAGTACGAATACAAGGGCGTCTATCGCGGCGTTTACCCGGTGAAGGTGAACCAGCAGCGCCACCTCGTCGAAGAGGTCGTCGAGTTCGGCAAGCAATGGAGCTTCGGGCTCGAAGTGGGCTCGAAGCCCGAGCTGCTCATCGCGCTCGCGTTTCTTCGAGACTCGGCGGGCCTCGTCATCTGCAACGGCTACAAAGACCTGACGTACATCGAGACCGCGCTCATCGCGCAGCGGTTCGATCGCACGGTCATCATCGTGCTCGAGCGCATCGAGGAGTTCGATCTGGTCTTGAAGGCGAGCGAACGGCTCGGCATCCGCCCCATCCTCGGCGTCCGCGCGAAGCTCGCGAGCAAGGGCATGGGCCGGTGGAAGGAGTCCGCCGGCGACCGCGCCAAGTTCGGCCTCACGACGGCGCAGATCGTCGAGCTCGTCGATCGGCTGAGCGAGCGCAACATGCTCGACTGCCTGAAGCTCCTCCATTTCCACATCGGCAGTCAGATCTCGAGCATCATCCCGATCAAGAACGCGATTCAGGAAGCCGCGAACATCTACGTCGAGCTCGCCAAGATGGGCTGCGCGATGGGCTACCTCGACGTCGGCGGCGGCCTCGCGATCGACTACGACGGCTCGAAGACGGATTTCCACGCGTCACGTAACTATACGATGCACGAGTACGCGGCCGACGTCGTCTCGACCGTGCAGAACGCCTGCGCGAAGCGCGACGTCCCCGATCCGACCATCGTGAGCGAGAGCGGTCGCGCCGTCGTCGCGCACCAATCCGTCCTCATCTTCGACGTCGTCGGCGCGAACGAGATCCACTTCGGGCAGCCCGTCGAACCTCGGCCCGACTCGAACCGCGTCCTTCACGAGCTCTTCGAGACGTACAAGG
>DATBBD010000210.1:0-12609 GCA_036271175.1 Polyangiaceae bacterium
CCCGAGCCTTGCATCTCTTCCGCAGGGAGCCCGACGAAATCTAGATAGTGCTGGTTGAAGAATTCGGCAGAACCCTCTGGAAGAGCCGACCATGCGAGTGCAGGAATGGCGTTGATGATTTGATTGAGATCGCGTTCGCTCGCACGAATGGCATCCTCGGCGCGCTTCCGATCTTCTTCGGCCCGCCTGCGTTCCGACACTTCCCTTTTTAGCTCTTCGTTCGCCGAAGCGAGGTCTGCCGTCCGTTGCGCGACCCGTCGATCGAGTTCGTCGGCGACGCGCTTCTGCTCACCGCGGAGCCGCGCTTCTTGAAGCCCGATGACCGCTTGATTCACCGCGACGCTCGTGAGCAGGCGTTCGGTCTGCCGCGGGAAATCGGCTCGCTGAGACGCTGCGATGATGAGACCCTCGTCGCCGTTCACTCCGAGCCGCAAGGGCACGACGGAAGTGTCTCGCCCTCCCAGAGTCATTCGCGTCACGGGCGGCAAGCTCTGGGAACCGTCTCCCAACCATTCGTCGATCGCGTCGCCGATCTGTTGGGATCGGTCGGACAGGGCTCGGGCCGGAGCAAGACGAAGCATATCGACGAACGTCCCGGCCCGACCGTTCGAGCGTGCATACGCGAAATCCAGTTGGAGCATGCCGACGAGGGCGTCGAGCAACGTATTCACGACCCGAGACGGCTCGGCGCCGCTCCAGATGGCCGGAAGCGCGAGGACGCTGATTAAGTCGTTGATGCACCGCTGCAGAGATCTGATTTCGTCGACGGCACGGTCGGTGGGCATTTCCGAGTTGGGCCGCTGCCCATCGGACCGCGCTTCACTCGACTCGTCGTTCGCGAAGCTCACGGAGAAACTCCTCGGGCGGCACGAAAAACGGGTTTTGCTGCAGAATACCGCCGATGATGATCATCGGATGTGTTCGCATGATGTCGATCACCGTATCGCCTCCGAACTTCGATAGATGGTACGTGCAAATGACCACGTCGTCGTGCCGACTCCAGACGTCGTTGACCCGCGACTCGAACTCGATGAGTGGGTCGATGTGCGATCTGCCCCCCGCCGCCCAGTCCATGCGACAAACGATGCGACTGAGTGGAAATGGCCCTCTCGCGTTGCCACTAGCCAGCTGTTCGAACACCTCGAGCATCCGATCGGGATCGAAGCGGCCGTCGCACAAGTACGTTTCGGTATTGGTCCGAAGCTCGAATTGCCCGTTCTTCTCGGCGACTGCGGAGTCGATCCCCGCCGCCGACAACCGCTCCAAGTGGTCGGCACGTTGCTCCGGATTGACGACGTGAATCGCTCGGTCGCCACGCTCGAATCCGTCCCTGATGAAGGGCAGGAGCACGCGATACTCTTCTTCGTCACTATTGAAGGAGGCGCACACGTGACGTGCTTCATCGAGTTCGCGGCCGGCGAAGGGAATGCGCGTCGTGCCCGGCTTCATGGCGAATGTCTCAAGTAGCCGGAACTCGGGCGTGCCGCAAATGAAGCGAGTTGACCAAAAGGCCGTGGACATCCGCTCACCCGCGGCGTGAGGAACCTCGGGCGAAATGCCGGCCCGAATCGCCCTCGCTCGAATGGAGCCGATTCGGGTGCACGCTCGATTCAGTGGGCACCCCTTTAGCTTCCGTTTCGCCGCAGGGCGGAAGCGTGCCGACTCAGGCCGTCGTGCTCCTCGAATCGGTGAACATGACGAGAGCCGCGGCGAGCAGCAGTCGCATCACGCACCTTCTCATCGACGAACGCTTTCGCTAAGACCGCGTGATCGGGTCGCTTTTCCGCCGCTGCGTGATATCTTTCGGACGATGGATCTCGAGCGCATGCTGTCGAAATGCAGAGCGCAGCAGTGGAGCGTCGAAGATCTCGATTGGGGTGTCGTGCCGCGGGCGATGGAGCCGGACGCGGAGGTGGCCGTCGTTCAGTATTTCAAGGACATGGCGGCGCTCGAACGCCTCGCGGGCGCGCTCTTCGAAGAACAACGCCGGCTCGTTTCCGATCCGACTTTGAAGGAAATTTTTGCGAGCTTCGTAGTGGACGAGGAGCGGCACGCGGTCGCCGCGGAGCGGCTCGCCGCGCACTACGACGTCCATCGTTACCGCGACTACGCGACGACGCCCGAGCTCGTGCGTTTCACCCCTCATTTCTTGAATGCGATCCAGTTCTTCACTCCCGAGATCGCGAACGCCTACATCACGGGCGGTGAGTTGCTTCTCGATATCGCCCTGCTCCGGTCGCTGAACGACTACGTGCACGACGAAATGAGCGAGCGAGCGATGGAGCTCATCAACCGCGACGAGTCGCGCCACATCGCCATCGACTTCTACATGACCGAGTTCTACGCCTCCTCCGCCTATCAGGAGTTGGTCGCACGACAACCCGGGAAGCCGCTCGCTGATCGACTGAAGGCGTGGCGAGCCTTCGCGGGCGTGCTCGTCGCGGCGGGGCCATTCCTCGAGCGGGTGTTCTTCGCTCCCATGGCGAGGGTGGACCCGACCGGCAAGCGCCTACGTGAAGCCGTGAAGCGAATTCAAATCCTCGGAAGCCGCGAGGGTGTTCGTGATCGCCCCTTTTACCGATTCATGACTGCGCTCCGAACCACGAATAAGCACCGGGTGCTCGGGCCGATTCTCGGTAAAGTCACGCGCCGGCTCTCGGGAAATTTTCCCGAAGAATTCGCAGGCCAGCTCTTCGACGCGAGCGAGCTCGAGCGCGCCGACGCCATGAAAATCGACGAGCTTGCCGAAGACGCACTCCGCGCGAAATACTCGAACTGACGACCCATGCCGCCGGCTCTGCCCCCACGACTCGGAAACATCAAAGGCTTCGCGTTCGCCGAATTCATCAACTGGTACGGTGAACGTTGGAGCCGCGACGCGGCCGCCGTCGCGCTCGCTCGGGCAGAGTCGCGGCACGCTGTCGAGTTCGACCTCGACCGACCGGGCTACGGCATTCTCGCGTCGCAGTGGTACGGCGCGGAGATAGTCCACACCGTCCTCGACGAGCTCCTACAGAAGCACGGAGCCGCCGAGATCGCTGCGATGGTTCCCCAAGCCGCCGAAGACATCATGGGCAAAATGCTGCGCGGCATCTATCGCGCCGTCTTCGCCGCGTGCGTCACCCCCGAGCGCTACCTCCGTCACGTCGAAAAAGTGTGGCGCCTCCAATACGACAACGGGCGACCGACGGTCCTCGCCCCCCGCGCGAACGAACATCGCATCACCTATGTGGACTGGCATTCCCACCATCCGATCATCTGCCACCTGAATATGGCGGCGGCTCGCCCCATCTACGCCGCCATGGGCTGCAAAGAGCCCCAATACAAGCGCGTGAGCTGCATTTCGACCGGCGCGGCGCGATGCGAAACCCATGTAGTGTGGAAGTGGGAAGGCTCGTGACGATCACTCGTGACCCGTTTTGGTGTGGGGATTAGGAACCACCATGAACGCGGCCGCGAACACCCACTGAAGCTCGTGTTCCGTCGCGCTCGCTGCGCGGGCGACCCTCTCGGTTCCGCCCGCGTCTCGTTGATTCACGGCTGCATCGTCATCTTTCGCGGCGCATTGCCGATCGCGAGAGGCCGGACGCAAACACGACGCCTCCGAACCCGAGTAACTGCAAGATGTCTCTCCGACGATAGTTCGTGCTCATGGTTTTTCTTCTGCTTCTCCCCCCGCCATGGAGATCAACGCACGACCCCCGCGACGGTTCCGTCCTCCGCGCGAAGTTCGGAGTTGTTTCAGCGATCGACGGGGGCCCGTTTGGGGAGCGTGAAGTAGAAGGTGGCGCCGGCACCGACGTGCCCCTCGGCCCAGATGCGCCCCCCGTGACGAGCGACGATCCGCTGTGCCGTCGCTAGACCGATGCCCGTCCCCGGGAAGTCGCTGACGCGGTGCAAGCGCTGGAACGGCGTGAACAGCCCTGACGAATATTGCATGTCGAAACCGGCGCCGTTGTCGCGAAGGTAGAAGACGTCATCGCCGTCGCGATCCATCCGACCGAGCTCGATGCGGGGCGCCGCGGTTCGACCGGTGAACTTCACGGCGTTGGCGACGAGGTTGTCGACCATCGACTGGAGCAACGTCGGATCGGCGTCGACCCAGAGCCCGTCTTCGACGACCACTTCGGTCGGCGGCCGCGACGCCTCGACCTCGGCTAGTGCCTCCGTCAGCGACGCGCGCACGACGGCGGAGAGATCGATCGCTTCGCGCTTCGGATGCGCACGGCTCAATCGCGCGAGATCGAGGAGACCGTCGATCAAGCGGGCCATGTTCGTCGCATTCCGAATGATTCTTTGGAGCAGCTCTTGGCCGGCTTCGTCGACCTGGGGCACGTAATCCTCGAGCAAGATCTGCGCGAACCCGCTCATCCCTCGGAGCGGCGCCCGGAGATCGTGCGCGACCGAGTAGCTGAACGTCTCGAGCTCGCGAGTTGCGAACTCGGCCGCGTCCTTCGCTTGGAGGAGCGCCCGCTCCGCGCGCTTTCGCTCCGTGACGTCACGGATGGAGGTCACGACGAGCAGTTCGTCTTCGGTCTCGAGCTTGCTCTCGGTGATTTCCACGGGAAATTCGGTGCCGTCGCTGCGGCGCGCCTTGAGCTCCGACGGCTCGGTCCGCGACCGCTCGGGAATCAGACGGTCGAACGGCGTGTTCTGCAGCTCCTCGCGCGAGTAGCCGAGCAGGCGCTCCGTCTGGCCGTTGACGACCGTGATGCGGCCGCGTGCGTCGGTGACGACGATCGCGTCCGGCGCGGCTTCGAGCACGACGCGAAACCGGGCATCGACGACGCGTTCCGCACGGAGCCGCTCGAGCGTCGCTTCGACGCGCTTGCGCTCGCTCAAGTCGAGGATGAACGAGATGATGTCCGACCCCTCGGCGACCCGCGCCGAACCGAGCAGCACGGGGACGCGCGCGCCATCGGCGCGGACGTACTCCTTTTCGCGGAGTTCACCGACGCCGGTAGCGAGCAGCTGCTGGAACGCGCGCACGTCTACCTCGCTCCAATCGGGAGGCGTCAAACTCGCCCAGGGGACGGCACCCGACAAGAGCGCCTCGCGGGAATGGCCGAGGAGGTTCTCTAGGTACGGGTTCACGTCGAGGATCGACCCATCGAGACGGCTCACCACGATGCCGAGCACCCCGGCCTCGGCGAGCCGCGCGAACCGCGCTTCGGCTTCGCGACGTGACCGCATCGCGTCTTCCGCCGCGAGGCGCGCGGTATGCTCGGCGACATAGAGGCGAGCGTTGACGATTGCCAGCGAGGCGTGGTCGGCGAGGTTCAGCGCGAGCTCCCGATCCTGTTCGTCGAACGCAGCCGACGTCGTGCGGTAGCGTGTGAGCGTCAAGAGCCCGAGCGCGCGCCCATGGGCGTGGAGCGCAACGGCGAGGAGACTGTGAATCCCCTGCTCTTGCTGAAAGGCGGCATAGGCGCTCGTGGTTTGCCCGCGGAGCCTCGCCGGATCGATGTGCGGGACGAGCATCACGCCCCGTGTCTCGAGCACCATTCGGGCCGCGGGATGCGTGCGGAGCAAGAACGGATCCGTCTTCAAGAGCGCATGCACGCGCTCGAGAGCATCGGGATCGATGGCGTGCGCCGCCGCCGGCGCGAGTCGCTCGCCGTCCGCGGTGAGGGTCAGGAGAACACACGCATCGCCCAGAACTTCGGCGACGTTCCGCGCAACCACCTTCAAGAGTTGCTCGAGGTCCGTCGTCGCTTCGGCGAACGTGCGCATCGCGCTCGTGAGCACGCGGAGTCGCTCTCTTGCTCGGTCGACGTCGTTCCCCGTCACGCCGGTATCCTACCGCACGACGTCCGTCGATTTCTTGCCGAGCTCAGTCGGCTCGGAGCCCTATCGAGAGCTCCGCCCCTTGCGTGTCGCCCGAGCGGATGAGATGCGCGGCGAGCGCAGAAGCGAGAACGGCCGTCGCCGCGCGGCGTGGAGCGTCTCGAGACGCGAGGACGGCGACGCCCGCGTGCCGAACCGTGTTGTCGAGAACACAGGTGAGAAGGATGGGCTCGTGGACGACGCCGCCCGCGTCCGTGAACGCGGCGGCTTCGGCCGGGAGGGTCGAACCGGAAGGGATCGCCATGGTCATCGTGCGCATCTCTTCTCGCTCGGCAGTGAACTTGTCCTCGAGAAATTCCACCAAACCGTCGGGCGCGGAAAGCTCCCCGATCGACGCGGCGAGGTGGAGCCCCGACGCGTCGAACAGGTAGAGGAGAGCACCGGCAGACTCGGTCTTATTTGCCAGGAGGCGAAGGGCGCGCTGACCTCGCATGACACGAGTCTCGGCGCCGGTCATCGCCTCGGTCACCGCCGCGTCGTGGGAGCGGGGCGTGGATCCGCCGACGCCCGCGCTCACGGATTCGAACGCCCCGGGTCCGTACGACGGAAGCGAGCCACTTCGAACGGCTTCTTCCATCAGCCGCTCGTACCGCGCGCCGAGGGGCGAGCCGTGGCGATGCCGGTATTCGCGCGCCGTCAAGCTGGCGTACTCGTTGACCGCGTCCTGGTCGCCAGCCCAGATCGCGATGCGAGCGCGCGCTTCGTACGACGCGCCGAGGTTCAATCCGGTGATCCCGTTCTCGACTTGCTCGGCGATGACACGTTCGATGGCCTCCGCGGCGCGAGCGAAGTTTCCGAGCTTGGCGTCGGCCACCGCGGTAGCCCGCGCGAGCTCGTGAGCGACGACGCCCATTTCGACTTTCGCGCATTCGGCGAGCGCGCGCTGTCCGACGTCGAACGCCTCGCCAGCCGCGCCCTGCAAGGTGAGCGTCTCTACCAATCCGGCGCTGGCCGGCGCAAACGCCGGCAACGCGCGAGACGGGTCGGAGGGGTCCGGCGTCGATCGTTCCAACGCGAGCTCGTATTCGCGGCGCGCCGCGTCCAGATCGCCTCGGATTTGCTCGAAGCGTCCCCGGGCAAGGTGCGCATAAGGTACCCAGCCCGGAAATCTCGCGGCGAAGGGCTCGATGCGATCGATCACCTGCTTGAGCCCAGTGAGATCGCAGGCGAGCGCGTGCGCGGCCACCTCGATCATGAGCGAGCTGGTGAACATCTGCCGAGCGCGCGCCGAGATCTCGAGCATCTCCGCTTTTCGGCGCGATCGGTCGGCTCCTTCCCAATCGCCTTGCTGCAGATGGACGACCTTCCGAAGGTAGAGCGCGTGCACTTGCTGGAGCGGGTCTCGTTCCAGTCGCTCAGCCCATTCCCTGGCCGAGGCGATCCCCATTTGGGCTTCCACGGATCCGATGCCGGACGCGATCGCGTGTCGGATGACGGCGAGCGATTCGACCTGATCGGGCGTCATCGTACCGAGTCGCTCGTACACGTCGAGCCAGCGGCGTCGAGCACGCTCTGGCTGTCCGAACGCCCGTGCTTCGCAGGTTGCCATCGCGTTGTGGAGGATGGCGTCGACGCCCGCGGACAGCGGGGCAAACGGCTCGAGCAGCCGCGGAAGCGACCGAATGAGGGACACCTCCTGGCACCTGGAGCCGATCGCAATCGAGATCGCCACGTAGTGAACCAACAGGCGGATTGCTTCGTCCGGGCTGTAGACGCGCTCATTCTCGGGAAGGGCGGCATGTCGGGCGAACGCGCTCGACACTGCTCGTGACCGACGCTCGTCCACGTCGGTCACGTCCTTCAATTCTTCCCAGGTGGCGTAGCCGGAGTCTCGCTTCAACTGGTCGAGCCACTCGGGCGCGGCCATCCAGTAGAACGACTCGTCGGACGCCACGGAGAGCGAGGCGAGCCAACGCCGAATGGTGTTCACTTCGCGCGCCGGACGGCCGAGCTCCACGGTGGCGCGGAGCGCTCGCGCGAACGTGACGGCCGTCTCGTGAGCGTCGAGCTTGAAGATTTCGCGAAGCGCGTTCGAGTTCTGTACCGTGCCGAGGAGCTCGAAGAGCCGGCTGAGCCCGGCTTCCTCGAGGCCGCCTTCGAGCATGTGGTGCACGGCGGCGAGCCCCGGCTGTAACCGGTAGATCTCGACTAGTGCGCGGTGACGCTCGGCCCTCTCCGCCGGCGAGAGCCCCGCGGTGAGGCTCGATGCCCACCCTCGATGCGCGAGCGAATACGACCCGCCGTCGCTCACGAGGATCTGATTGACGACCAGCTCGGTCATCGCGCCTTCGAGCGCGCTCGAGTCGACGTGGCCGGCGAGCACGCCGTAGTCTTCGCGGCTGAAGGTCGCTTGAGACGCCAGCGCTTGCGATTCGGCGATGGTTCGAGCCAGCGGACCGAGACCCGCGATGCGGCTCCGAATCGCCGCTTCCGCGCTCTCCGGCAGATCGGACGGATCGATCCGGCTCGGTAGCGACCAGGTACCACCGCCGTATTGGATCGCTCGCCGATCGACCAGGTGTTGCGCGAGGTCCAAGCAGGCGCGCGGGTTGCCGCGAGACAGCACGTGAAGCGAGTGACCGAGAATGCCTACGTTCGGCACGTCGCCGAACAACGACGCGAGCAGCGCTTGCGTATGCGCCTCGGTCAGCACCTCGAGCCGCAGCGTCTTACTTCGTTGTTTCAACGTGAGAAACGCACCCGATGCCGGCGCGGCGCCGCTCTCCGCTGCGAGCAGCATCATGAGCTGTCGCTCGGGGGCATCGTCCGCGAGCGTCGCGAGAAGCGCGGTCGGACCTTCGCCGAACCGATGCACGTCGTCCATTACGACGATCACCGGATATTGCGTCGTTACCGCGAGGAACCATTTGACGAACGCTTCTTGCTGACGTGCTCCAGCCGCGCCATCGCCGAACGCTTGCAGGCGCGGGAGCACGGCGGCCCCGTCGGCTTCCGGCGAATGCGTCGAGACGGGTTCGCCGAACTCGAACAACGTCGAGTAAAGGCCGATTCCGTGCGCCGCCTCGAGCGCTCCGTTCCCGAGCGCTTGCAACAGCTGGCTGCCGAGAGATTCCGCAAACGACGAACCGTTGGCGTTCGCCGACGTGGGCCGCGCGCGAAGTACGGTTGCCCCGGACGCCTTCGCCTCCAAAATGCAGTGCTCGAGCACCCGCGTTCGGCCGAGACCGGGCGCTGCATCGACCATCACGGTGCGCCCTTCTCCGGCGAAGGCTCGCGTCATGTCGAGCCGCAGTTCTGCGAGGAGCGGATCTCGTCCGACGAGAACCGGCGTCGACAGATACGCGCGCGACACACCCGCTTCTTCGGCGCGCTCGATGCCGGCGATCGCCCCGAGCCGCTGCATGACCTCGAACGCGGTTCTCGGGCGCGTCGCCGGCTCGAGGCTCAACAGCGACAGGACGAGCGCGTCGAGGGCTTCTGGGATCTCCGGGACGAAGCGGCTCGGCGCGTTCGGAGGCTTCTGCCACGCTTGCTCCAACTCCGCGAAGCGCTTGACTGGGAACGCTGCGCGACCCGTGAGCGCGAAGTACAGCGTGGCGCCCAGCGAAAAGAGGTCCGTGCGCGCATCGAGCATGGAGAGGTTGAACACCTCGGGCGCGGTGAACGCGGGGGTACCCACGACCAGCTCGCCATAGCCCATCGGCACCATGGCACCGAAGTCGATGAGCTTCGCTCGTCCGTCGTTCGTGCAGCGGATGTTTCGAGGGCCGATGTCGCGATGTACGAAACGCCGCGAATGAATCAGAGCGAGCGAGGAACAGACGTCGTACAAAAGCGCGCACGCTCGCTGCCACGGGAGCGGGCTCTGCTCACGCAGATCGCCGCCGTCCAAGAGCTCCATCGTGTAGTAGGGCCCGGCGTCGTCGACCGCGTAATCGTAGACCTCGATGATGCTCGGGTGAGACAGGGACGAGAGCACGTGGAACTCGCGTTCGAACATTCCGTGCTCGCTCTTCGTGCCGGAAAGCGATCGCTGCTTCAGCGCGACGTGCCGGCGCTGAACCGTGTCGAAGGCGCGGTGCACCGTCGCCATTCCGCCGCGACCGATGACGTCACACAGCTGATAGCGGTCGTTCAGTATTGCCTCCGGGATCGTCCCTTCGCGTTGCTCGGAAGTCATCCATTCACCGTGTAGAGTAGTGCAGACGCCCGCCTCGGGATCGCCGGTTCGACGCCATCCCAACCCGAATGATACCTTGTTCATACGCGCCCGTGTCCGCTCACGAGTGTGCGCGCCCGTAGACGAACGGCGCTCCTCCGCATACACGGTCGCCACGCGAACACGACGCATGAGGCTCAGACTTCGTAGCGGGAGGCACGTGACGACGAGCGGCGAGGACGCGGCGATCGACGACGCCCCTCAGCCGCAAGGGCAAAAACCTGCGGGCGGTCAATCCGAGCGGGAACCGCTGTAGGCAACGTAGGCTAGCCGTGCATAGGCTTCGCGCCTCGTGGCCCGCAGCGGTGAATTCTCGCGTTCCGACGGCGGTCAGCGCCAGCGCCGACGGTCGGCGTGGCCGGCGCGCGAGCTCGCGATCGTCGCGGTCGGCTTCGCATTGGTGGCGCTCGCCGAGTGGAAAACTCGGATCATGGCGCCGGCCACCGTCGCGTTCAACATGCTCGTGAACGTCGACTTCTACACGCAGATCTACCCGATGAGCCACCGCGCCGCGGAGTGGATCCGAAACGGCGTCTTGCCGCTCTGGAATCCGTTTCAATCTTGCGGCTTGCCGTTCGCCGCGACCGGCATTTACGGCGTCTTCTATCCGCTCAACTTTCCGTATTTGATCGCGCCGACCGGGCTCGCGATCGAACTCGTCGATCTGCTCCACACGACGCTCGCCGGCGTCGCCATGTACGCCTATTGCCGCGTGATCGGCTTCGAGCGAACGGCGGCGGCGCTGACCGGGCTCGTGTTCATGTTGTCCGGCTACGTCATGGGGCAAGCGACGTGGTTTCCGCCGGCGCTCGCGGCGTGTGTGTGGCTCCCGATCGAGCTGCTCGCGGTGGAGCAGGTCGTCGCAGGCCGAAGATCGCGCGCGCTCGTGTTCGCGCTCGCCGTCGCGATGGGCTTTCTCGCGGGGTGGCCGCAAGTGTGGGTGTACGCCTGGTACGCCGTGATCCCGTACGCGGCGATTCGCTTGGTTTCCGTCGCGCGCACGTCGCCGCGCAAAGCGGCCGGTGACGCGGCCGCGCTCGCAGTGGGCGCAGCGCTCGGGATCGGCTTGGCCGCCATCCAGCTCTTGCCGGAGCTCGAGCTGCACGCGCTCGGCCCGCGCCACGTCGGCGGGTTGAGCATGGCGAAAATGCTCTCGTTCGCGGTCATGTCGCCAGGGATGCTGTTCGCGAGCGCAATCGATCAGACGCCGGGCCCCCCTCGCCTCGCGTACTTGGGCTTGCTCGCTTTCGTGCTGGCGACCGCGTCCCTGTGGGCCGAGCGTCGCGGGCGCCTGGTGTATTTTTGGATTCTTGCGCTCACGAGCGCCGCGGTCGCGCTCACGTTCTTCACGCCGCTGTTTTCGATTTTCTTGTGGTTGCCCGGTGCGAAGTCGTTCCGCGCGGTGCCGCGCATTCTCTATCTGTACGCGTTCGCCGGCGCCATCATCACCGGCTACGGCTTCTCGGTGCTCACGCGAGATCCCGGCGCGACGTCGCGACGGCGGCGCGGATCGCTGACGGCCGCGCTCACCGTCGTGGGCCTCGCGCTTTCGTTCGTCGTCGGATCAGCGCCGGCGCGAGTCGAAATCGCGGCGGGGATCGCAGCGTGCTGGGCTCTCTTGTGGCTCCGCACGCCGCTCGCTCGAGCGGGCGCAGGGCTCGCGCTGGTCGCGCTCGTCGGAGCGGACCTCGTTTACTCGATCAAAAATCCGTTTCTGCACCCGTACCAGAACGAATCCGTGTTCTACGAGGATCGCCCCTTCCTCGATTACGTGAAGCAGCGGCAAGGCTACGACCGCACCTACATCCACCAGGTGTGGGATCTGCCCTCCATGATGGCGAAGCAAGGCACTTTGCGCGGCATCTACTCGGTCACGGACTACGAGCCCTTGAGTCTCAGCCGCTACCAGGGGGTCCTGTCACGGATGGACAGTTCGACCGGACCCATCGCAGCGTTGAAAACGTTCACCGGCGACTTGGACGCGGACCCCAACGGCAAGAATTTCGGATTGCTCGGGCTACTCTCGACCAAATACGTGATCGCGCTGCGCGCCGACGACGCGTATCTGCAGCGACTCGCCGCGAGGGGGTACACGGCCGAGCCCGACGCACCCAGCCCACGCTACGCGCTCTATCGCGCGCCGTCGTTCTTGCCACGGACGTTCGTCGCGCGCCGCGAGCTCCGGGTCACGAACGAACGGGAGGCGCTCGACGCCATTTCGGCGCCCGACTTCGACGGCCTGAACACCGCCGTTCTGGAGGGGTTGGACGCGACGACCCGGCGTGACCTTCCCGTGGCCGCTGCCGGTCCGGCAAGCACGGCGAAGATCACCGAATACACGCCCACCCGCGTCGTCGTCACGACGGACGTCGCGGCTCCGGGTTGGCTGGTGCTCACGGATACGAATTATCCCGGCTGGGTCGCGGACGTCGACGGGACCCCCTCGCCGATTTACCGCGCGGACTCGCTCTTCAGAAGCGTGTTCCTCACGCCCGGGCATCACCGGGTGACGTTCTTTTATCGGGCGACCAGTTTCCTCGTGGGCGCCGCGATCACGCTCCTCACAGCGCTGATCATCGCGG
>DATBBD010000211.1:0-2512 GCA_036271175.1 Polyangiaceae bacterium
AGGTAGTCACTGAGCGCCGCATCCCCACCCTGCGCCAGCGACACGATCGCGGTCGGCGTGGACGGCAAGCGCTCGCCTTCGGCGAGCATCTTCGCGACCTCTGCGAAGATGCGCCCCAGCATCCATTCGCTGGCCCGCTCCGTCTTGTGGAAATAGACCTGTTGGAACATGAAGAGGCGAGCGAGGATGAACGACTCGATCGCCGGGAGGCCCTTCGCGCCGTCGATCGCGAGCGGCGGCGCTTCACCGTCGGGGGGAAGCTCGCCAAAACGGAGGCTCTGGAGGAGCCAGTCGAGGTCGAAGGTTCCATATTCGACGCCCGTCGCGTGCGCATCGCGGAGCAGGTAGTCGCAACGGTCGACGTCGAAGGTGCCTGACACCATGTGAGCGAGATACGTGATGCGGTGTCGTCCGTGGATGAGCTCGTTCACTCTGCCGGGGAGTCCGGGGTCGCTCTCGGTGAGAACGCGGTGAACCTCGGTCGTGGGATTCATGACGACGCGCGTGGTCCATTCTTCGTGCCGAGGCGCCTCGGGCAGCGCCTCTTCGAAGAGGTGAGAAAAGGGCCCGTGGCCGAGGTCGTGAAGGAGTGCGGCCACGACCGCATCGCGCGCACGCTCGCTGCTCACCCGCTGCCAGAACGGCAAAACGTCGTGCAATTCGCGCAAACGTCGGATGAAGCGCGTCATCACGAACGCCGCGCCGATCGCGTGCGCGAAGCGCGTGTGGTCGGCGCCCGGGTAGGCGAGGGACGTGAGGCCGAGTTGCCGGATACGACGGAGGCGCTGAACTTCACGCGTATCGAGCAGCTTGGGAATAATCGCGTACTCGTCGGCCTCGAACGTAACGAGCCCGTGGACTGGATCGCGAAGGATCATTTCAGTCCCGATTCGGGAACCGCCCCAGTTTCATGTCCGGGTACCGCTCGACCCTGAGTTCTCGTGGACTTCATTCGATCTCGATCAACGGAGAGCAACGCGGTGAACTCTGCATGTTCCCGCTCGGATTCATTGATAAATCGAAAGAAGCAGGGCGCGCTCGACGGGTCGATTGAGATGTGGAGAACTCGTTCGCGAGGTGTACGAACTTTACACAATGTCGATCAAGCGAAAAAAGCCCTCGGAATGAGCCGACTCGGTGTTACCTTTCGTTACACTGGCACGCTACGGCGACCGAGAGTCGTCAAAAGGTCAGGGTCATGTCCAAGCTGCGCAAGAATATGGAACCGAGGGGGGCTCGGTCCCGTGCAATCGGCGTGACCGACGTGCTCCGGGTTCTCCCGGAGCGCGAGCTCGACTCGGTCGTCGATCGGCTGGGGATCCACGTGGATCCCGCGAAACGCATCGACGTGCCGTCGCAAGTGGCGCGCGCCCTCGTTGCAACCCCGGAGCTGCGCGACCTCGCGCACTTCCCGGCGCCCACGCGGGAGCTCGTGCATCGCGTCGCGGAAGCAAAGGGCGTCCTTTTGGTGGCGTCGTTGCCCCCCGCGGTCGAGCCGTTGGTCGCTCGCGGCATCGTGTTCGCGCGCGGCGCGCAACAGGGTGTCGAGCTGATTTTGCCGATCGCGTTCCTCTTGCAGCTCCGGCCCTGGGAGGGCGAAGACCCGCGCGGCGTGCGCGCGCTGCTCTCGCAAACGTCGAACGAAGTCGCGGGCAGCATCGCCGCGCACTATCTCGGTCGCCCGGCGACGCCTCCGGTCGTGCTCGGCCTCGAATCGGCGTGGACGGCGCTCACCGATCCCGAGCGGCTCGCCGAGGAGATCGAACAGCTCGCTCCTCTCGAACGCAAGTTGCTCCAGGCCGTCGAAGACGCGGGCGGCGAAGTCGACACCGAGGAGCTGCTCGATCTCGAGCGCGAGCCGATGCGTCTCCGAGGGGCTACCGGCGCCACTCCATCGCGCCGCGGCGTGGGCTTTGCCCTCGAGCGGCGTGGCTTCCTGGTTCCGCTGCACCCGAATCGGCACGTGGTGCCGACCGAGGTCTCCGCGATCATCAGCGCGCGACGTCACGAAGAACGCGAAGCACGCCGGCGTGAGATCCGTACCTTCGTGCTGGGTGAAGACCACGCGCCACGGCGCGCGCGCTTCGCACAAGACCCGTCGGTGCTCGCCCTTGCGATGGCGCTCTCGGTGCGCGATCCATCGGTCGAAGTGCGCCCCGGCGTCGGAACGCCGCGCTCGCTCTTGTCGAAGCTCGGGGTTCGCTTCGGTCGTGAGCCCGAAGCCGTCTCGATCATCGCGGCGCTCAGTCGCGCCGTCGGGCTCTGGGATGCCTCGGCGGCACAAGCGAGCTCGCCTCCGGGCTCCGAGCGCTTCGCCGACGCGGGCGATCTCTTGTTCCGAGCGTGGCGTCGCGGCGGCGCGTGGGATGAGGCGCGTCCCGACGGCGAAATGCTTCGCGTCGGCACCGAAGCGCGCGAAGCGAGCGTCGTCGGCGTCATTCGCGAGATGGTGCTCGAGGCGTTGCAGGAGCTCGGCGAAGGTCGATGGGTTCCGTGGGAAGCGATCGCCGGC
>DATBBD010000212.1:0-14930 GCA_036271175.1 Polyangiaceae bacterium
GAGGCCGGCGTGGTCGCGCTGACGCCCGACGCGTCCGGCGAAGACATGCTTGCGCGCACCGGCATCGAGCTCGCGGATCTGTACGTCGCGGTGATCCCGGAAGATTCGTACCTCTATCGCGCCGGGTTGCGCCCCGGCGACAAGGTGCTCGACCTCGACGGCGAAGTGTTGCCGGCGTGGTCGACGTTTCGCGAGCGCATCCTGGCCGAGCCCGATCGTGCGCACCGTTTTCAGTACCTCGACGCACGCGACGGCCACCCGCGGTTCGGCACGTTTCAAATGCGACGCGAGGACTTCACCGACGCGCAGGGGCAAACCTTCGCGCGCTACGTGCTCCCCGCGCAGCATTGGGTGCCGCTCGCCGCCGAGAGTCGCGTCGAGCATCCCACCCCGGTACGCTACGCGTTCAGCAAGGCCGTCGAAGAGACGCGCGACGTCACTCAGTTCATCGTGGTCGGCATCGTGCGTTTGATCCAGGGGCGGCTCAGCCTCGATTCGTTGTCCGGTCCGATCACGATCTACGAAGTGGCCGGCGAAGAGGGTCGCAAGGGCCCCGACTATTTCGTCTGGGTGATGGCGCTCCTCAGTATCAACCTCGGGCTCTTGAATCTCCTCCCGATTCCGGTCCTCGACGGAGGACACATCGCGTTCTTCGTCGCGGAAGCCGTGCTCCGTCGCCCGCTACCGCTGCGGTTTCGAGAGATTTCGCACATCGTCGGCATGGCCGTCGTCGTGACACTCATGGCCATCGCCTTCAAAAACGACGTTGAAAAGCGCTGGGACGTCATCGTCGGACAAGTCTGGGAACTGTTCGGATGAACGACGCAGACGAAAGTCGCAAAGGGGCGCCGCGCGCGGGACCCATGTCGGCGCGTTCGCTCGCAGCGCGCGTGCTCGAGCGGGTCAACCGCGACGCCGCGTACGCCGCCGCGGCACTCGACGCGGAAATCGAACGACATCCGTCGCTCGACACGCGCGACGTCGCGCTCGCGACGGAGCTCGTCTACGGCGTGCTCCGGACGCGAAGCGTGCTCGTTCGAGAGCTCACTCGGTACGCTTCGCGCGGTCTCCCGGACGATCCGGTGGTCGTGACGCCCCTCTTGCTCGCCGCGTATCAGATTTTGCTGCTCGATCGCGTGCCCGGGTTCGCCGCCGTCGACGCCGCGGTCTCCGCGCTGAAGGGCGTTCGCGGTCCGAAGGTCGCCGGGTTCGCGAACGCCGTGCTGCGGAAGCTCGCGCAGTCGGGAGAACGGCTCACGAAGGAGCGCGCGGTGCTCGAGAGTGTTTCCCCGTGGCTCCTCTCGGCACTCACCGACGCGGTCGGCGCAGAAGAGGCCAGTGACCTGGTCGGAGCGAACTCGAGCCCCCGCGATCGCGCGAGCGTGCGCCTCGTTTCGGGCGTCGCGGCGCCCGCGTTCCTGTTCGACGCGGAGCCCGGACGCGTGTCGCCGATCGCTCGGCTCGTGCCGCGCGGGGGAGACTTGCGGCGTCGCGAAGGGTATTCCGACGGCGTGTTCGTGATCCAAGAGGAGGGCGCACAGGTCGTCGCGCTCCTTTGCGGGGCCAAGCCCGGCGAGAAGGTGCTCGACGCCTGCGCCGGCCGCGGCCAGAAAACGTCGCTTCTCCGCGAACGCGTCGGAGCCGACGCGCTCCTCTTCGCGACGGATCTCTACGCCGCGAAGCTCGACGCGCTTCGCCGCGAATTCGAGCGGCTCCGTCTTCGGCCGCCCGAGACGGCGGCGGTCGACTGGACGGTCGGCGGCGGCGACGTGCCCGGCGGGTTCGATCGCGTGCTCGTCGATGCGCCGTGCACCGGAACCGGCACGCTCCGGCGTCGCCCGGAAATCGGACTCCGCCTCGAGCCCGGCGATCCGGCGCGGCTCGCGCACGTCGCCGAATCGATCTTGCGCCACGCAGCGGTTCACGCACGCCCCGGCGGCGTCGTCGTGTTCGCGGTGTGCAGCGTGCTCCCGGAAGAAGGCGAGGCGGTCGTCGCCCGCGTCGCCGACGTCCTCGAGCCCGCGCCGTTCGACGTAAAAGAAATGGCTCATCTCGTCCCCGCCGGCGCGACGTCGCTCCACCTCTTGCCGCTCCGAGACGGCACGGACGGCTTCTTTATCGCGTGTTTCCGCCGTCGTGCGTGACCGCGGGCCACCTCGGGGCCGTGCCTCGAGCTGCCGAGCGCCCCTTGCGTTCCGCTCGATCCCGCGGGAAAACTCCGCGCGATGCCGGCACTCGCTCTCCGCGGTTGTTTCACCGCCCTGGTCACGCCTTTCGTCGCCGACGGCTCGGCGGTGGACTGGGACGCGCACGATCGGCTCATCGAATCGCAGATCGCCGGCGGCGTGAGCGGGCTCGTGCCGTGTGGCACGACGGCTGAAGCCCCGACGCTCTCCGACTCCGAGCAGCGGGAGATCGTTCAGCGGACGGTGCGCCTCGCGCGCGGCCGCGCCGCGGTCGTCGCCGGCACCGGTTCGAACAGCACCAAAAAGACGATCGAAGCGTCGCGCGCGGCGTTCGAGGCGGGCGCCGACGCCGTCATGATCGTGATGCCCTACTACAGCAAGCCGAGCCAAGACGGCTTGCTCCGTCACATCGAGCTCGTGTCCGAGGCGGTGAAGGGCCCGATCGTGCTCTACAACGTCCCGGGTCGCACCGCGGTCGATCTCCGCCCCGAGACGCTCGAGCGCGCGGTCGCTCGCTTCCCGAACGTCGTCGGGTTGAAGGACGCGTCGAACAACGTCCTCTATTGTCAGAGCATCGCGCACCTCGGCGCGCGTTTCACGACCATTTGCGGCGACGACGCCCTCACGGTGCCGCTCATGAGCGTCGGCGCGACCGGCGTCATCAGCGTCACGGCGAATCTGTATCCGCGCGAAGTCTCCGAGGTCGTCTCGCTCATGCTCGCCGGCAACTGGACGACGGCGCGGGACGCTCACCTGAAGCTCGTGCCGGTGCATGCCGCCATGTTTAGGGAGCCGAGCCCCTCGCCGATCAAGGCGGCGCTCGCCGCGCGCGGTCGCATGAACGACACGGTGCGCGCCCCGCTCGTCGAAATGTCCGACGACGGCAAGCGGCATCTCCTCGCCGTGCTCGACGCGTACGAGGGACGATGAGACTCGTCGTTCACGGCGCGACCGGGCGCATGGGTCTCGCGGTCGCGCGGCTCGCCGAAGAAGCGGGCGATGTCCGCATCGTCGGCGCCGTCGCGTCACCGGACGATCCGAAGCAAGGGCGCGACCTCGGCGAGATCGCCGGCATCGGAAACCTCGGCGTGTCGGTCATGCCCGACGTCGCGTCCGCACTGCTCGGTGCCGACGTGGTCATCGACTTCTCGATCGCGTCCGCACTTCGCCCGCTGCTCGCGGTCGCCGCGAAGAACGGCGTGGCGGTCGTCACCGGAACGACGAACCTCGACGCCGACACGCTCGCCGCGCTCGATCGCGCCGCAGAACGCATCCCCGTGCTCTGGGCGCCGAACATGAGCCTCGGCGTCCAGGTGCTCGCCGAGCTCGTCGAGCAAGCCGTGCGGCGGCTCGGTCCCGGCTTCGACGCGGAAATCGTCGAGATTCATCACCGGCGCAAAATCGACTCGCCGAGTGGAACCGCGAAACGACTCGCCGACGCGGTGCGCGCCGCGCGCCCGAACGCCGTCGCGATTCACGGCCGCGACGGAGACGTCGGCAAGCGCACCGACGACGAAATCGCCGTCCTCGGCGTTCGTGGCGGCGACGTCATCGGCGATCACACCGTGTTCCTGCTCGGCAACGGCGAGCGTCTCGAGCTCACCCATCGCGCGTCGAACCGCGACCTATTCGCGCAGGGCGCAATCCGCGCCGCGCGCTTTCTCCGCGGCAAGAAAAACGGCCGCTATTCGATCAGCGACGCGCTCGGCTGAGCGCTCGCTCAAGCGACGGCTCGGCTCTCGAGCATCTCCGGTGTCCGCGCGCGCGACGTCACGAGAGCGCGCGCACACGGCAAGACGATCTCGGCGAGCGCACGCCTTCGGATCTCGCGCCGAGTCGTCGTGCCGGAGCGCTGCCGGCGCGCTCTCCCGCGCTCCACCCCGTCATCGACGCTCGCAGTGCCATGACGAGGGCGGATTGCCACTTCCGTGCCAGCGACGAAAGCGCCGGAAAAGGCGCAAAAAAAATTAAGTCGAAATCACTTCCGTGGCACACGTGTGCCGGCGCTCTTCGAACGGAAGGACTGCTCGACGCGGTTCAGGCTTTGCCGCGCGTGAACTCGTCGTCGACGTCTTTGTCGTGCGGCTTCGCGGGCGCGTCGTCGGCTTCGTCGTCCGCGTCGTCGGGCGGGAGCTCGTCATCGGCGTCGGTGTACCAATGCGCCGGGATCTTGTGCTTCAGGCTCCAGTAGATCCCGTAGTAGCCGAGGAGCGCGGGGAAGATCGAATAGATCTGGCCCTCGGTGAGCGGAAGGCCCGTGGCCCACGCTTGATACTCTTTGAAGTACTCGACGAGGAATCGACCGGTGAAATACACCGCGAAGAACATCGAGATCATCGCGCCGCGCGGGCGCTTCTCTTTGCCGAGCCTGATGTCCCACAAATAGAGAGTGACGAGCACGAGCAAGCCGAGCGCGACTTCGTAGAGCTGGCTCGGGTGCCGGTAGATCGGCACGGCCGAATCGCGGTCGTAGCGCGGGAAGTAGACGCCCCAGGTTTGGTCCGTCTTTCGACCGACGATCTCGGAGTTGAACCAGTTACCGATTCGAATCAGGGTCGAACCGAGACCCGCGGAGAACGCAAAGCGATCGGCACCTTCGAGGAACGACTGTCGCTTCCGCCGCGTGAAGAGCCACATCGCGAGGATGAGGCCGACGGTGCCGCCGTGGCTCGCGAGGCCGCCTTTTTGGATCTCGAAGATCCACATCGGGTCGCGCAGAAAGTGATCCCACTCGTAGAGGAAGACGTGACCGACCCGCGAACCGACGAGCGTGCCGATCACTCCGTAGATGACGAAGTCGCTCGCGTCCTCTTCGGGGCCGCCTGCACGCTGGATCTGCCAGTCGAGGAGCCGATAGCCCCCGAGGAACACGCCGACGTAGAGCAGGCTGTAGTAGCGGATGCCTTCGCCCGGCAGAAAGCTGAGCCACTTCGGGTAGTAAACGAGGATGGGATCGATGTCCCACGTGAACTTGGGCAGCCAGTGCATCCTTGCTCCGGATTCTCTCGAGCCGCGTTTCGGCGCCCGGGTTCTAATCCGATTCGCTCCGCGGGTCGATGAACTCGTTTCGGCCACGTACCCGCAGCGTGGCGAGAAAGGCTCGTTGCCGAACCCGCGCTACGGTTTTAGAGTCGCCCTGCTCGGGGCGCGCTCACGAAGGGCGCTGAGATGTACCCGTCGAACCTGATCCGGTTAGTCCCGGCGTAGGGAAGCGCGTCGAAGGTTCGTCGCACCCCCCTCGGTCGGACGCACCTCGAAGGAGTTTCCGATGACCCTACGTGCTCTTCCTCTGCGCGGCGCGCACAATCCCTCCAGCCTGCGCGAGGGGACGAATCCCGGATCGTTCTCGAACGCGGCGCGGCTCGGCGGACCGTCGCCATTTGCCTCGCCCGACACGCCGGGCATGCCCGCGCCGAGCGATCGGACGGCGTGGGATTTCCTTCCCGACGGCTGGCGGCGCGACGGCGACCGCGCGATCGCGCCCGCTGGATTCGTCCCTGTCACTCAGCTCGAGCACGCGCGGCTCGGCACCATCACGAAGGAGATGCGACGGGTCGCCGAGCGCGAGCCGCATCTGACCGCCGAGCTGGTGCGGGACGAAGTCGCGGCCGGTCGCCTGATCATTCCGGCGAACCGCGTGCATCTCTCGTACGCCCTCGACGCGATGGGCGTCGGTCGTGCGGCGCGCACGAAGATCAACGCGAACATGGGCGCGTCGCCCGTCGCGAGCGACACCGACTCCGAGGTCGAGAAGCTGCGCTGGGCCGAGCGCTGGGGCGCCGACACGGTGATGGATCTCTCGACCGGCGGCGACGTCGATGCGTGCCGGAGCGCCATCGTCCAGAACTCGCGCGTGCCGATCGGCACCGTGCCGATTTATTCGATGATCCTCGGTCGCCGGATCGAAGATCTGACGGAGCAGGTGATCCTCGAGGGGATCCGACGCCAGGCCGAGCAAGGCGTCGATTACTTCACGATCCACGCGGGCGTCTTGCGCGCGCACCTGCCGTTCGTGAAGCGACGGCTCATTGGCATCGTGAGCCGCGGCGGTTCCCTGCTCGCGAAGTGGATGCTCGTCCACGGCAAAGAAAACCCGATGTACACGCTCTTCGACGACATCTGCGACGTCATGCGCGAGTACGACGTGTCGTTTTCGCTCGGCGACGGCCTCCGTCCCGGCGGCCTCGGCGACGCCTCCGACGAAGCGCAACTCAGGGAGCTCGAGACGCTCGGCGAGCTCACCGAGCGCGCGTGGAAAAAGGGGTGTCAGGTCATGGTCGAAGGGCCGGGACACGTGCCGTTCGATCAGATCGAATACAACATGAAGCTCCAGCGCCAGGTGTGTCACGGCGCGCCGTTCTACGTGCTCGGTCCGCTCGTGACCGATGTGTTCCCGGGCTACGACCACATCACGTCGTGCATCGGCGCGACGGCCGCCGCCTATCACGGCGCGAGCCTCCTCTGTTATGTCACGCCGAAAGAGCACGTCGGGCTGCCGAAGAAAGACGACGTGAAAGAGGGTTGCGTCGCATACAAAATCGCGGCGCACGCCGCCGACGTCGCGCTCGGCATTCCCGGCACGCGCGACTGGGACGACAACCTCACCAAGGCGCGCGCCGCGTTGAATTGGGACAAGCACTTCGAGCTCGCGTTCGACGGCGACAAAGCGCGCGCGCTCCACGACGAAGACCTCGACGTCGATACCGATTTTTGCGCCATGTGCGGCCACGACTGGTGCTCGGTCCGCATCTCGAAAGAGATCCAAGAATTTTCGAGCGGTAAAGCCGACGGCTTCGAGCGCGAGCGCGTCGCCGTGTCTGCGCCGCTCACCGACGAGCAGCGCGCCATCCTCGAACGTCGCGGCGTGCTCTCTCCCGACGACATTCATCGGCTCGCGTCGAAGACGAAGAAGGCCGTCGGCGCGGCGCCCGGCGCGAAAGCGGCGTGCCACAGCGACGTCGCGACGGACGACGACGCGAACGCGCTCCAAGCGACGAAGCTCGTCGCGCTCCGGATCCCCGAGAGAACGACGGCGTAGGCGCGAGCGCCGCGCGCAGAGGCGCCCGATCGTGCGATGCTTCGTCTCGGAGCGAGGGGAATCGTGCGATTTTCGGCGTTTTTGACGGCATTTGCTGCGGTTTCCGCCGTGGCGTCCGAGGCTCGCGCCGACGAGGGGCGCGCGCTCGCCATCTGGTACCGAAGCGCGGAGGGCTGTCCGGACGTGCATTCGTTTCTCTCGCGCTTAGCGGCTCGCGGGGTACGAGCGCACTCTGCCGAGGTCGGTGACGCGGTCGATTTCGTCGTCACGCTCGGTCGCGTTCCGGGCGGAAGTCAGGGCCTCCTCGAACGGCAGACGCGCACCGGTTCGGTCGCGATTCGCACGCTCGACGGCGATGATTGCGAACAAGTCGCCGACGGCATCGCGCTCGGCCTCGTTCTGGCGAGCGAAGACGTTCGGCCTGCCCCCGCAGCGTCGGCCCCGTCGCCGCCCGCATCGACTGGAGATCGCACCGTCGATCGCGGAGTCGAGACGCCGTCGACGCCCACCGCGTCGGCTCGCGGCGCCGCGACGTGGCTCGGCGCCGAGGGCGCGCTCATGACCGGCGTCGTCGGCACCGTCGTGCCCGGCGCGGCGGTGTTCGGCGAATTCGTTCCGTCGGGGCGTGGTTTCTTGGGTGGGGGCTCCCTTCGCGTCGCGGCCGTCGGCGGGACGGGATCGGCGTCGGTCAGCGGCGAATCGATCCGGACCACGTTGCTCTTCGGTCGACTCGAAGGATGTCCAGTGAGCGCACGGATCGCCGAGCTCAGGTTCTCTCCGTGCGCATCGTTCGATCTCGGCGAGATCGGCGCGCACGGCAGCGGCGTGACGTCCGAAACGAGCCACGACGTCTGGGCAGCGCTGGGCGTTTCGGCGCGCGGAGAATGGTCGCCGGCGCACGGGTTCATGCTGAGCGCCGACGTCGGCGCACTCTTGCCGTTGACGCGGTACGACGTCGTCGCGAGCGGCAGAGGCGCGCCCCTGGCGAGCGGCGCGAGATTCGGTGTTTCCGCGTCCGTCGGCGTCGGTTTTAGACTCCCGTGATCGGAGCCAAGCCGCCCGGACATCATCGATTCGTGAGCCACGCGCGTCACGCGCTCGAGGAACCGACCTTGTCGGGCATCGCGGGCGCCGAGGAGCGGTTCCGTGGGCTCGTTGGCGAGCATTTCGATTTCATCTGGCGTCAGCTCCGTCGGATGGGGCTCTCGAGCGCCGACGCGGACGACGCGTCGCAACAGGTCTTCATGATTGCCGCGCAAAAACTCGAGTCCATCGCCGTCGGAAGCGAACGAAGCTTTCTCTACGGCGCCGCGCTCCGAGTCGCAGCGAACGCGCGGCGCGCGTCGCGTCGCGCTCGCGACAACGAGGCCGCGACCGAGCGCGCCTCGTTTCCCGCGGCGGTCCCGGAGCCGGATCGTCGCGTCGAGCTCCGGCGCGCGTGGAACCTACTCGACGAGCTCCTCGCCGAGTTGCCGGAGGAGCTCGCGCGGGTCCTCGTCCTCGTCGAAATCGAGGAGCTCGGCGTCGCCGAGGTCGCGTCCCTGGAACGCATCCCGACGGGAACGGCCGCGTCTCGGCTCCGGCGCGCGCGAGAGAAATTCAACGCGCTCCTCGCCGAGCAATCGCACCGTAATCCGTTCGGCGGAGGTTCCCAATGAGCGCTCGCGACGACCGCGCCGAGCTCGACGAGCAGGCGAGCGAGCTCTTTCGCGCCGCTCGCTCCGATCGGCCTTCGGGGGCGGCGCGCGAGCGCGCGCTCGGCGCGTTCGCGGCGCGACGAAGCGAAGCGCCCGCCGAACCAGACTCTGTCGTCCCCGCGTCGGATGAAACCGCGCCGCGTGCAACAAAAGAAGCCGCACGCGTTCGTCGTGCGCCCTTCTCCGTTGCGGCCGGTTTCGCCGCGGCTGCGGCGGTGACCCTGATCATCGCGGTACGTCACGCGAAGAGCCCGCTCGCGATCTCGTCGGAGCGCGTGCTCCGGCCGGCGCGGACTCTCATCGTATCGACCGCGGCGGAACCGGAACCCCCGACCTTGGAGGCGCCCACGCCGAAACCGCGGCTCATCGGCTCCGCGCACGCGGCGCTCCCGCGGCGGCCCGAGTCGCCCGAGTCGAGCGCGTCGAGCGTATCGGCGCCCGTCATACCGCCGCGTGTCGCGTCGCTCTCCGACGAAATCGCGGCGCTCGATCAGGTGCGGCAGTCGCTCGCGTCCGGCGACGCGACGGGTGCACTCGCGAAACTCGACGACTACGAGAACGTGCTCGGCGGCACGCGCCTCGTGGCCGAGGCGGCGCTGCTTCGCATTCAGGCGCTCGCGAGCGCCGGTCGAACGGCAGAAGCATCGCGACGCGCGCGCCGTTTCATCGAAGAAAATCCCGGAAGCCCGCTCGTCGATCGAGCCCGTGGCTTCGTCCGTGAGTGAAGTTCGGTGTGGGTCACCGAGCGGTGGGAAAAACCAGGAGGAGTGTCATGAAGATCACGTCGAAGGGTTGGATCGCGGTGCTAGCGCTGGCGCCGTTGTCGGAAGCGGCATGCAATGGACGTCTGGTCGTCGACCACGGCGAAGCCGCCGCGAACGATGCCGGAGGAGCATCGGGTGGACCGGCCGCGGGAGGCGAGGCGGGCGCCGCGGGCTCAGGTGGACCGGAAACCGGCGGCGCCGTCGGTGTCGGCGGTTCGGGGAACGTCGCTGGAGAAACGGGGGGTTCGTCGGGCACCGGCGGGTTCGTCAGCACCGGCGGCTACCAAGCGACGGGCGGGTACGGCGCCGACTCCGGTCTGAAACCGCCGACGACGCCTGCGGGCTCGTCGTTGTGCGGCGGCGTTCAGTGCACGGCGTCCCAGGATTGCTGCGTGCTCACGGCAAAGTGCTTCGATAAGACAGATCGCAATGCATGTCCGACGCCGCCTGCCGACGGCGATCCACAAATGCGCACGACGTGCGGTTCGAACACCGATTGCGCCGCGGGAGAGTTCTGCCAACTGAGCGGCGAGCTCTGCGCGGGCACGGGGCATTGCGTGTCGCGCACGAACTGCGGCGGGAGCGGCGAACAAGACTACTGTGGTTGCGACGGCCGGACGTACGCCAACGTTCAATCGGCGTGTCTCGCGGGAGTGTCCGCGCCGACGATGGGAGCCTGCGGTACGCCGGTCCAGCTCGGCGGTGGCGGCGCTGCGAACTCGCCGACCGCGACGATCACTCCGTGCGGCTCCGACGCGCAATGCTCGAACGGCGAGAAGTGCTGTCCGATCACCGGGTGGTGCTACGACACGAGCCGTCCCGCGCTCTGCACGATGCCGCCCGCGGGCACGACGCGTTCCTGTTACACCAGTGCCGATTGTTACCCCGGCAGTGAGTATTGCGCGGGAGCGGGTTGCGACGTACCGGGCGGTTGCCGATCGCTCGGCGACACGTCGTGCAGCCCGATTCTCGATGCAGTTTGCGGATGCGACGGCAAGAACTACGTGAACGCCGATTGCGCGGCGAGCGCCGGCATCCGCGTCGCGTCCAAGGGTGAGTGCAAGGACGGCGCTGCGCCCTAGGACGACGGACATAAGGACGCGGCGCGCATCCCGAACGCGACATCGGCGCCGCGTCCCGTCTTCCCGATTCGGCCGAATTCCGGAAAATCCGTCAATTCGGCGGCCGCATCGCCCCGACGATTTGCGCTTAAGTTCGAGCACGAGTCGCCGATGGGCCCGGAGCGACGTCGATACGGGGAGAACGGAGCGGGCTCTTGGCGAACAGCATCGATTCCGAGCGATTTGCGAGTAACGGCGCTGGCGCATGGCGGATAGGGCGCGGCAACGAGCGCGCCGCGGACCTGATCGGAGTCGCTTCGACCCGTCGCGCGATTTCGGAATCGCTGGGTCGCCGAGAGAGTTTTCGCTGGCCCGGTCGAACCGCTCCTTTCGAGGTGTGGTCGGACGCAGAACGGGTCGCGCTCACCGACTTCAGTCTCGGGGGTCTCGGGCTGGTCATGACGAATGCCCAGCGGCCCACGTCGACGAACCTCGAGCTCGAGCTCCGTCACGCGCACCAGCCCTTCGCGCGCATTGTACTCGAGGTGACACATGCGTCGCCCTCCGCCTCTGGGAAGGCGATCGGCGGCCGCGTCGCAGCGTCGTTGCCCGTTCCGTCCGGCGTGTCGCTTCCGGGCATGGGCGACTCGGTCGAGGTCCGCGACGAGGGTTTGTGTGCGGCGATCCTGAAGCGCCTCGACGGCGTGGGCGTCCCCGGCGTCGCCTATCTCGGCGATGGTTCGCGGCACGTCGTCGAATTGTCGACGGTGACGCCCGACCTCGATGCGCCGGCGCGTCTAGTGCTGACGTCGAGCGCGACCGACGCGGAGTTCCACGAAGGTCCGGCGATCGTCGAAGCGACGCTCTTCGGAACGTGCTTTTCGATGCAGGGGCGGCTTTCGGCGATCGAGGCACATCGCGGCACCCTGGATGGGATGCGGATCTTCAGTGTCGGCCGGCGTGAACACGGGCGCGTGCCACTGCTCGAACGGCAAGCGACGCTCGAGTGGCGGCATCCGCTCGATCCCTCGTTCTGGATGACGGCGCCGGTGCTCGACTTGTCGCCGAAGGGCGTTTCCGTGCTCTTCGGCGCGGGCAATGGGCTCTTACCGCCCCCGAGCGAGCAGCTCCTCCTACGACTCGGCGCGACGGAAGTGGCGATTCACGCCGAAGTGCGCCACAGCACGCCCACCGAGAACGGCGGGGCGAGGGTCGGTCTGCGGATCAAGCCCGAGGTGCCGAGCGACGCCGCGCATCTCACGCGGGCCTGTCAATCCGCCCGCTTTCCGATGCTCGTGCCGCGCGCGCAGGTCGCGCCCGATTCGGTCGACGAGCTGCTTCGTGCTTCCGGCTATCTGTCGCTCCGCGACACGGCGGAGCCGGCGCCCGGCTGGCATCGACCGGACGCGAACGAAGAGCTGACCGTCGATTTGATCCACCGAGGAGCCACCGGCAAACCGGTGGGACACGGATCGTATCTTCGCGTCTACCCGAGCACGTGGCTCTTTCACCAGCTGGCGACCGTGGGTCTTCGTCGCGCAAAGGTCGCCTACCCGCTCTACGTGCAGGCCGCCGAATGGGCGCTCGCGCTGACCGACCGCGAAGCGTACGCGCTCTCGTATTTCGATCAGGCGAAGACCTGGCACAAGACGATGCTCCGCGACTTCGGTGCGTGGGTCGGCTCCGACGCGCTCTCGACCATCACGTCGCTCGATCGTTTGGAAAAGACGGGCGCGCCGCGACCACCCCCGAGCACGAGTCGTTCGGTGCGCGTGCGCCCGTGCACGCCGGAAGAGCATGCGTTCGTCGCCAAGCTCGCGCGCGCGTTCTTGCCGCCCCTCGTCGCCGACGGGCTCCACGTCTTCGAGAACACCGTGAACGTGCCCGATCTCTGTAGCCATCACACCGCGGCGGGCCTCGAGCGGAGTCGCGTGGCGTTCGTCGTCGAAGTCGACGGACAGCTCGAAGGCGCGGCGATCTGCGAGACCGGAAGCCGGACGCTTTCGCTCTTCAATATCCTCAACATGGCGCACGTCTTCATCCGGCGCACCGTCGCGCCGCGCCACGCGCGCGCCGTGGAGAGCGCGCTCCTCGGCGCGGTCCTCGACTTCTACGACGCGCGCGGCATCGACGACCCATTGGTGGTGACGCCCGAGGGCAGCGTCGGACGTCCGGAGACCGTGGGGCTCACGGTGTCGGAAAGCATGGGCTGTTGGGTCGCGTCCCGAGAGGGACTGAAGCAGTGGAAGAACTACATCCAGTTCGCGCTCGGTGCCTTCTTCGAGCGCCGTCGTCGAGACCCACGGAAAATCCAATCGATCGAGTCTTGAGAAAGGGAAACGTCATGAATCCTCTGGTTCAAAGCCTCTACGCTCCGAAAATCCAAGACGCCCGCGATCGATTCGCGCGCACTTCCGCAACGGCGATCCTCGACGAGAACATGACGCCGGACGAGCTCACGCTCTTCCTCATCCACTTCTCGAGCCTCGGCGTGAAGATGACCGAGCCCGTCGAGGGTTGGATCCGCCGCGCCGGCGAGCGTTGTACCGAATGCGGCCTCACGTCGATCGGTCGCGCGCTCGTCATCCATTCGCGCCATGAAGCGAATCACCATCTCATGATGATCGAGGACACGAAGCGTCTCGTCGCGCACTACAACCGCTCGCACGAGAAGCAGCTCGACGCCGACGAGTTCCTTGCTCAGACGTCGCCGCCCAGCGTCGAAGCGTACGCGCGGCTTCACGAGGACGTCATCCGGAGCACGTCGCCGTTCGCGCAGGTGGCCGTCGAATACGAAATCGAAGGGTTGTCCGTGTCGCTCGGCCCGAAGTTCATCGGGCATTGCGTCAAGATCGCCGGCAAAGAGATCCTCGCCGGACTGAGCTTCATCGAGGAGCACGCCGCGATCGACGTCGGGCACACCCTCTTCAACGAACTCGAGCTCGAACGGCTCCTCGAGAAAGACGCCCGCTACGCCGACGCGCTCGTCGTCGCCGGATCGGCCGCGCTCGACGCTTACGGAGGCTTTCTCGGCGATTCCATCTCCCGTGCGAAAGCAGACGTCGAACGCCTTCGAGACGGGCGCGCCGAAGTGGCCGCGGAGTAACCGAGACCATCTCATCGCGTTCCCCTTGCAGGAACCGGGTCATGAATGCGCCGCCAAAAGCGCGGCGATGCTTTCACGTCCAGAGGAAGTGAAAGTCGGAACGCTCGTCGCCGCGGGCGAGATCGCCCTCCATCTCGGCTCGGGTCACACGGCCACCCGCCTTGACGATCACGGCCTTCAACGAATGCATCACGGTGACGGAATAGAGCGGCGTCATGTCCGGCACGAATTGAAGACGGACCACGGCTTCACCGCGCTTCGCGAGCGGTACGGTCATGATCCCGTTCGAATAGAATTTGCGCCACACGTGATCGGAGCGCGAGAGCATGAATTCCGGCGATCCGAGCTTGAATACCGCACGAAAAATGCCGCGTGTCGCGTGGTCGAGGTTGAACGTCGTCATGTCGGAGATGGCGTCCTTTTTTCCGATCATCTTCCCGGTCGCGTCGAGCGCCGCGACCAGTCCAGTGACCATACGGAACGGATACCAGGCGAGTGCGACGAACTCCGATCGCATGACTTCCGCGACCGACGGATCGACGCGTCGCAGAAAATCCTTCCATCCCTCCACGCCCAAGTAGCGCTCCATGAACATGGGCACCTGAGCGAACAAGCTTCCGCGGAAGAACGTCTCTTTCGTCGTGCTCGGTCGGTCGAAGGTATATTGCGCGTTGCTCTGCCCCGAGTCCGTCGAGGCCGGTACACCGATCATCACTCGATGGTACGACGCCAGCCATGCGTCTTGGAATACTGCGTCAATAACCTACACGGTGAGCGTTGTAGGAGAGAGTGGATGCCGCTTTTCGACACGTGCCGACGGCAAGCAATCAGTCCGCGCGGAGCCGCCGTTCGAAACGAATGGGCAACACTTTGGGACCGGTGATTCCCATCTGCGGCGCCCACTCCGATCCCTCTTCTAGATGCGGGCAAGTGATGCGCGACGAAAGCACCATGAGTGCTTCTTGCAGCTCTGCGCGCGCGAGCGACGCACCGATGCAGTGGTGGGCGCCATGTCCGAACGCGAGCTGCGGTTGGTCGCCGTGTGCGTCGGGGTCGACGCGATCGGGTTCGGCGTACA
>DATBBD010000213.1:0-3622 GCA_036271175.1 Polyangiaceae bacterium
GCGCGGCGTCTTCGATGGCTTCGGCGTGGTCTCGGAGGGGTCGTGAAAATTCGGACATGGTCAGACTCCTTCCGCGGAGAGTACCGCGGCGATGAGCACCGGCATCACGTGCCGGCCAAAATCGAGGTTGGGCTCGTAGCGAGAGAAGAGGCCGCCGAGCGTCGCGAACACGCGGGCGATCATGATGAAGTCACTCGGAAGCCCGATGACGGGATCCGCGTCGAGCTCGCCGAGGAGACCCATCGCCCGCTCGCCGATCTGTTCTCGCGTCGGCCAGCGCATGTTCCCCGCCGCGCGCGCGTTTCGAATCTCCGTGAGGAGGGCCTCGGCGAAGGCGTGAAGCGTGTCGGTGCGACCGCTCTTCGTGACGAACCCGAGCTCGCCGAAGAGCCGGCTCATCGCGTCGCGATCGTCCGCCATGAAGGCGGAGAACAGCGCGACATAGCGAGCACGCGCCGCGGGCTCGAGCGTCCCGACCGAACCAAAGTCGAGGATCACGACCTCGCCCTCGGGGGTCACGAGGAGGTTTCCCGGATGCGGATCGGCTTGGAACACGCCGGCTTCGAGCACCTGGCGCAAGTAAGCCTCGAGGAGCGTGCCGAGGATCCGCGACACCTCCTCTTTGGCCGCTCCATCGCCGGCGCGCGCTCGTCCGTCGAGCTCGTCGAGCACGTCGGTGATCTTCTTTCCATCGACGAACGTCGTCGTGAGCACGCGATCGCCCGAGAGCGCCTCGATCGGAACGGGAACCGTCGCTGCTCGGGAGCGCGCTCGGAAAAACTCCGACACGGCGCGGGTGTTCGCGGCCTCAGCGGGATAGTCGAGCTCGCCGACGACGCGTGCGCGCACTTCGCCGATGATCGTCTCGTAGTCGCCTTCGGGGAGTGACGGCTCGAGGCTCTTCACGAATAGGCCGAGGAGCTCGAGATCCGTCCGCACGCGCACGCCGATGCCCGGACGTTGCACCTTCACCGCGACGGCGGTGCCGTCGTGCATCGTCGCGCGGTGAACTTGGCCGATGCTCGCGGCAGCGAGCGGCGTTTCGCCGAACGACGCGAACAGCTCGGCGAGCGGACGGCCGAGGTCGTCCTCGACGACGGCGCGAACCGCGTCGAACGAGATGGGCGGCGCGGCGTCCTGGAGCTTCGCGAGCTCGGCGATCCACACCGCGGGGAGAATGTCGGCGCGCGCCGAGAGGAGCTGCCCGACCTTCATGAACGCGCCGCCGTGCGCGGCGCTCACTTCGTAGAAGCGCCGCGCGTTGTCGGCGTGGAGTCGCTCGAGCGCGCGCGCGGCGTACCGCTTCGACACGAACGCGGAGCGAAACGCGTGAAACCGATAACCGCCGGCCATCCGCGCGAGCACGAGGCCCGTCTCGGCCGAGCGCGACCACTCTTCCGCTTGCGAACGCACGCGATTCTCGACGCCTCTCGCTTCTTCGGTCGAACGCCCCCAGGTCTCGCTCGCGTAGCCCGCGAGATCGCGCGCCGACCACGCGAGCTCTTCGACCGACGCGAGCAGCGCGTCGATCAACGCCGGCCAACTCCGCGCGCGGCCCGAACGGCGACCCCCGTGACGCCGATGACGTCGCCGATGTCTGCGAGCGCGCGACGTCGGCGAAGGCTCGCGCAACATCGAGTGAAACTCGGTCGTCGTTTCGCCGCGCGACTCGGTCGTATTACATTGCATGAGTCCGTAATACAGACCCGCGAGACCCAGCGCAATAGATTTGTATTACAACGTAATCAGTTCGCGATAACTAATATGTATTATTGGTCACTTACGGACGCATGAGAAAGCTAGCTGACTGCACATTTCTGGGGACGCTCGAACCCGCGATCGATGTCCGGCTTGGTTACGAAAACGGCCGGCTCGGAGATCTCGCACAAGGTGCGCGTATGCATAATCCGCACGCGAATCGGCCTTTCGCCAGCAGCTGCGCGTCGTAGCGCGACTGCGAAGGCGGTCGCTTACGGAGAGTTTTCAAAATGAAGTTCGTTGGAATCGCATTCCTCGGATGCGTGGGGTTGATTGCCTGCTCGAGCGCGAATCCGAGCACTGGGAGCAACGGCAACCCCTCCGGGGAAGGCAACACGGGGAACTTCGGTGGGTCCGGCAACACCGGCAACACCGGCGGTGCCGGCAATACCGGGAACTTCGGTGGAGTAGGGAACACGGGGAATTCCGGCGGCGTCGGCAACACGGGGAACTCCGGCGGCATCGGGAACACCGGGAACTTCGGCGGCGCGGGCAACGTCGGGAACACCGGGAACAGCGGCGGTTCGGCCGACACGGGCGGCACCACCAACGTGGGCGGCTCCGGCGACACGGGCAACACCGGCGGCGCGGGCAATACCGGTGGAAGCGCGACGGGGGGAACCACCGCTGCCGGCGGTTCTCCGAACGAGCCCCCGGTCGTCGCCGGATGCGGCAGCGCACAGATCTATCAAGCGGACGCGGACCCCGGGAAACCTGGCCCGTGGCCGGTGGGCGTGAAGACCGTGAAGGTCTCGATCACGGGCGGCACGATCCCCGTCGAGGTTTGGGACCCGGCGACGTACGGGAGCGACGCCGGAAAAACACCGGCGAGTTACGACCTCACGGCGTGGCTCGGCGCGAGCTCCGCGGCGCTCATTCCCGCGTCGGCGAATGCGCCCGCGGTCTGCGACTTCACCAAGCTCGGCGAAGGCAAGTGCTACCGCGATCTGCCGATCGACACGAACCACGGCCCCTACCCCGTCGTGATCTTCATTCATGGCACGGGTTCGTTCCGCGTCGCGTCGATGTCGACGATGGTAGCGTGGGCATCGCACGGGTTCATCGTCCTCGCCGCCGATCATCCCGGTCTGTTCCTCTCGGACTTCCTCGGAACTGGTTGCGGAGCATCGACGGGGATCGCGCAAGACTTGAGTCGCGACGTGGACGCGGAGATCGCCGCGGTGAACGGCAAGGTCGGCGATCTCTCGTTCCTCGGTACCGCCGCCGATACGTCGCGCTACGCGATCAGCGGACATAGCCAGGGCGCATCGAACGCCGCGACGTTCGCCAGCAAGCCGAACATGATGGTCGACATGCCGTTCGCGGATCTCGGCGGCACGGCGGCGGCGGGCTCGGCCCTCAAGGCCGTGCTCCTCGCCGGCGGCGCGAGCGACTCGGTCGTTCCGTATTCGTCGGATCAGGGCGCTTACACGAGCTCAGTCGCAGCGCAGAAGTACCTGGTCGGCATCACGGCAGGGAACCACCTCGACGTCACCGACCTGTGCTGGCAGACGAACTCGAGCGGGCAGACCGCCATCGCGGTCGCAAACAAGTACCTGACGTGCAGCGCGACGTTGCCCATCCTCGATGCGCTCGCTCAGTGCGGCACGATGCCGGACCCGACGAAGGGCCCGGCGATCGTGAACTACACGAGCACCGCCGTCCTCGAACAGACATTGAACTGCGTCGACCGAACCGCGGCGTTCAACAACCTGAAGACCGAATTTCCGCAGGTCAGCGACTTCGAGCACACGCCCTGAAACGGTTTCCGTTCGTTCCCTCCTCCATTCGCTCGATTTCCAAACACGCGCCCGTCGGGCCCTCGCGCGAGCGCGTGTTCACTTCGTAGGTCGTCCCATGTCTC
>DATBBD010000214.1:0-10376 GCA_036271175.1 Polyangiaceae bacterium
CGTTCCGCATCGGCGGCTTCGATCTGCCCGAAGGTGCCATCGTCGCGCCGTGCATTTACCTCGCCCATCGAAACCCCGACGTTTATCCCGAGCCGGACGAGTTCCGTCCCGAGCGATTTCTGAATTCGCCGCCTGATCCGAACGCGTATCTTCCCTTCGGCGGCGGCGTGCGGCGGTGCATCGGAGCCGCGTTCGCGCTGTACGAGATGAAGGTCGTCCTCGGGACGATGATTGCTGGTGCGGATTTGAAGCTCGCGCAGCCCACGCCGGCGCGGGTGCGTCGGCGCGCGATTACGTTTTGGCCGGAGCACGGCACTCGAGTCAGCGCGGCGTTGCGGTCGGCGCGGGCGTCGTGAGCCGGCCTTCGACGATCGCGGCGAGCTCCGGCGCGCGAACCCGTGGTGCGCTCCATTCGATGAGCGGCGGTTCGACGACGAGGCCGCCGGGCTTCGCTCGCTTCAGCTCGACCAGCGCGACGCGACCCGTCGCGTTCGCGTAGGCGTGCACGAGTCGGAGCCGCTTCGGGACCAGTCCGACGTCGCGTGCGGCAAGGAAAAACTCGGTGAGCGCCGCCGCGGGGTACACGAAGAACGCACGCGAGCGGCGGCCCATCGCGCGCGCTGCGGCGAGTAGGAACGGTTCGACGCGTCCCGAGCGCGCGCTTCGCCGGAGCGCCGCCGACGGCGCGTCGTTGCTCGAACCCGCGCCGAAAAATGGCGGATTGCAGACGACTGCGTCCGCCGAGCTGGTCAGAGCCGCGGGGAGTCCGCGGCCGAGGTCCGCGACGTGCACGGCGCCGTCGAGCCGTGCGGCGCGAAGATTCCGTTCGGCGAGCGCCGCGAGCGCGGGTTCGCGCTCGACGAGGTCGGCGCGGAGCACCTCGCCGAAGTGATGCGTCGCCAGCGCGAGTGCGCCCACCCCCGCGCCCAGATCGACGAGCCGGCGCGCTTTTGGGCAAGATTTCGCCGCAAACCACGCGAGGAGCAAGGTGTCGACGTTGACGCGATAGCCGCGCGCGGGCTGCAGCAACACGAGCGTTCCCTCGAACAGCCCGTCCTCTACGACGGCTCGCGTCAGCGGGATCATCGTTGAATCGTGGGCTCCACCGGGGCGTCTCAGGTAAAGTTCGCTGCGTGAGGCGGACGTTCCGAGCTTTCCGCCGGCCTTTCTCCATCTGATAGGGAAGTCTCGACCATGTCACGAGAGAACACGCGGTTCTTCGCCCTCGTCGCGATTTCGTCGCTCGCGCTGTCGGTGCACGCCGCCGCCGCAGACGACCTCGGCGCGCGCGCGAAGAAGCCGGCCAATGCGACGGAAGCGATCGAAACCTCGCGCGCGCTCCGCCGAGCGGGGCGGGTGAACGAAGCCATCTTCGCCGTGCAAAAGGCGCTCGAGAGCGCCCGAGGCAGCGAGTCGGTCGCGGCGCTATTCCTCGAGCTCGCCCGAGGGCGCATCGACCAGAACAAGCAGAAGCTCGCGATGATCGCGTGCAGTCAGATTCACAAGCTGTCGCCGTTCGACGAGCAGCTGTGCACCGCCGAGGCGCAGTTGCTCTCGCGACGCGGCAGCATCGCGCTGCCCGCGGCCGAGCAAGCGCTCGCGCTGTCTCCCGGCGACTACGACGCGACCGTCGCGAAGGGGCGTGCGCTCGCGCAGCTCGGCAAACCGGAAGAGGCCGCGACTGTGTTCAGTGCGGCAACGAGCTCGAAGCCCGACCGCGCCGAAGCGCCCCGTTACCTGGGTCAGCTCCTCGTCGCGCAGGGGAAAAAAGCCGAGGCGATCGTCGCGCTCCGGAAGGCGATCGCGGCGTCGCCCGACGATCCGGAAGTGCTGGTTCTCCTCGGCGAGACGCTTGACCCCGGCAAGGAAGCGCAGGGAGATCTGGAGCACGCGCTGACGATTCGCCCGACGTTCGCGCGCGCCCGCGCGAGGCTCGGCGAAGTGCTGCTCGCGGCCGGCGATCTCGACGGCGCCGAACAGGCGCTCAAGGCCGCGCTCGCGATCGAGCCTCGGCAAGCCGATTGGCACGCGCTCCTCGGCAGCGTCGAGCTCGCGAAGAATCAACCCGACCTCGCCCTCGAGAGCGCGCGGGACGCCCTCAAGATCGTCGGCAATCACGGCCCTGCCAAGTGGGTCGAAGCGAAAGCGCTCGCGGCGAAGGGCGAAATCGATCTCGCCGTCGAGTCGTTTCAGGCCGCTTACGGCTTGATGCGGACCGACCCCGCGCCGCTCATCGACGCGGCGCACGCCTGCGTGAAGGCCGGGCGCCTCACGACCGCCAAGGCGTTCGCCGATCGCGCAACGGACGATTTTCCGAAATCGGCCGCGGCGTGGGAGGCCGTCGGTGACGTCGACGTCGCGTTGAAGGACAAGGCGGGCGCGGTGTCGGCATATCAGAAGGCGCTCGCGGGCGATCCGACGGCGGACAAGGCCGCGATCCGACGCAAACTCGCCGCTCCCTGAGCCGCGCTCGACGTTCGGCGAGGCGCTCCGCAAATTGGTCGACGTTCGCACCGCTGCCCTGCGCCGGCTCGCTTACGCCGGCGCGCGCTATGGGCCGAGGCCGTGGGTCGAGTTCAGTCCGGCGTTCTTCGGCGTCGTGTTCGCGGCGCTGCTTCCCGCCCAGCGTGCCGTCGTGCGCGAGAACCTGCGGCGTCTCGGGCGACGTCGCGGCCCCTGGCGCGAGGGCCTCGACGTGGTGAAGACGTTCGTCGCGTACGCTCACTGTCTGGCCGAATCGCTGGCAATGGAGCGCCCCGAAGCACAGCGTGCCGAGCCGGTGGTCCGCGGCGCGGAGCATTTTGCGGCCGCGATCGGAGAAGGGCGCGGCGTGGTGATCGTGACGGCGCACACCGGCGCGTGGGACGCGGCGGCGCGCTGGCTCGGTCGCGATCACGCCGCGGACGTGCTCGTCGTCATGGCCGCCGAATCCAATGACCGAGCCCGCGAGCTCCACGACGGCGCGCGAACGCGCGCGGGGATCCGCGTCTTGCACGTCGGGCGCGACGCCCTCGACGCGCTCCCGCTCCTCGGCCATTTGCGGCGAGGCGGAATCGTCGCCCTCCAGCTCGACCGCGCCGACGATCCCGGCACGACGATCGACGTGGCCCTCCCCGATGGTCGATTTCTCGTCCCCGAAGGCCCATTTCGGCTCGCCATGCTCGCTCGCGCGCCCGTCGTCCCCATATTTGCCCGGCGCACGGGCTATTTTCGGTACGAGATCGACGTTCGGCCGGGAATCCACCTGCCACGTCGCGCGTCGATCGACGAAGTCTCGCGTGCCGCGACCCAGGCTACCGAGGAAATGAGCCGCTTTTTACGAAATTATCCAACGGAGTGGTTTCATTTTGGCCGCTAGAGGACTATCCGGCCCTTCTTCCGCTGCGACGGCTTCTCATGAACGTTGAAAACCGAGCACAGGTGTTCGTGGGCGAATCGGCGCTTCACGGCAATATCCAGCGGTACGCCGAGCGCTTCGACATGGTCGAGGTGTCCGGCGATCCGGCCAAGCATCCGCGCCGCGCCGTGCTGACCGCGTGGCGACGAACGGCGCGCGAAGACTTCGCGTTCAGCGTCGTCGTCCCGTCGTCGCTCGCCGCGCTCGACGCGGGCACCGCGACGGACGAGCTCGTGACGCATGCAGAAAGCGTCGCGAGCGCGCTCTCCGCAACGTGGTGGGTCTTGCGCACGCCGGCGACGGTAACGCCGAATCCGCGAGCTCTGCGTGGCCTGGAAGCTTTGATCGGCCGCTTGCGCACGGACGAGCGCCGCATCGCGTGGGAGCCACGCGGCGTCTGGGGTGACGAAGAATCGAGTCGCGCGGCGAAGTCCCTCGGCGTCCATTTGGTTCGTGATCTTTCGCGGCAAGAGCGCGTCGACGATGACGACGTCGTGTACTGCCGATTGCGAGCTTTGGGGGAGGGCACCCGGATCGGCGCGGGCGCCGCGGAGCGCGTCGCGGAACGCCTCGAAAGCGCGAGCGCCGCGTACGTCGTGGTCGAAGGCAGCGGCGCGGCGACCGTGCGGCGCGTGCTCCGCGAAATGGCGGGAAGCGCTCTCGGGCACGATGAAGACGAATCGGACGACGACGAGCTCGACGAAAACGAAGAAGAGTCCATCGAAGACGATGGAGAGGATTCCGAATGACGTTGAGGAGCACCGCGATCGCCGACGATGCGGTCGCCGCGGAAGCCGCGGAAGACGTGCTGTTGACGGGCGGTTCCGCGCTCGGAGCCGTCGTGGCCGGATTTTTTGCCGCGGCGGGCGCGCATTCCGGCGTGCTGCTGTCGCCGATCACCGTGCTCGCCGTGGGCGCGGGGCTCGGCGCGCGTGCGTTCGACGGACGCTGTCGTCAGCCCGGCCTCGGAACGAAGCGGCCGCGCGGCTTTCAAGACGGCGAACCGATCCCCGAGGCCGCGCGCATCGCGACGCCCACGGCCGTCAACGCCGCTTTGGTCGCCCTCGCTTACGACGAACAGGCGAAAGTCTCGCGCGTGCTTCGGTCCGGAATCCGGCGCGCGCGCGATTCGGGTGCCGATGCGCGAGCGGAGCTGCTCGAGCGGGTGCGTTCGCTCGGCGCAGGTGCCCTCGGTCAAGCGAGCTTCGTTCGTCCGCTGGTTCAAGTCGCGGGCGAGAGCAGTGGCGGCGTGCTCACGCCGACCGATCTGCGCTCCATCACGGCCATCGACACCCAGGCGGTGACCCACATCGAAGGCGACGCGCGATGGGCCGTCGCGCCCTGGGCGCTCGATGAAGCCCCGGATTCGGTGAGCGAAGACCAGGGCATCGGTCACGCCATCTGCGCAGTCGACGTGCGCGGCCTCTTCGCGGCGCTGTCTTATCGCCGCGTCATGAACGGCGTCCCCGTCGAAGAAATCGAGCTCGAAGCGCCGCTCACCGCCGAACCGGTGCTCCGCGGCAAAACCCGCGTCGCCCCCGGCAGCCCGCTCCCCGCTCCCGCGCCCATCGCGATTCGCCTCGACGACGCCGGCTTACCCGTCGAAGTCGTCGCCGCTCCTGGCGCCGCGCGTCCCAGCGCAAGCGTCCTCGCGTCCGCCAAGCTCCGCGTCCGTTGGGACGCCCAAACCCGCCGCGCCGAAGTGATCAAACTCGGGGGTTAGTCCGCTCGGACATCGAGCGACGCCAAATCGTCGACCCGCGGTCGAACCGCAGAGCCCAGCGCCAATCGATCAAACCGCAGAGATTGAACCGCCGAGACGCAGAGACCGGAGAGATCTTGAGACGAGCAGATCAGGGATCTCAGCGACGGCGTGAAGGCGCGGAAGCCCGCAACCGGGATTGCTCGAACGGACCAGCCCCTAAACTACCGCGAGCCCGTTTTTCTTCGCATAGGCGATCAATCCGAGCTTCGTGATGCTCCGCAGATCTCGCGTCGTGACCTTCAGGGTCACGTAGCGGCCGAGCTCTGCGACCCAGAGACGACGGCGCTGTACGTTCACCTGCTGCCAACGCGTCGTCTTGATGTTCGAGTGCGACACGTTGTGGGCGTGCATTCGGCGTTTGCCGGTGATTTCGCTTCTGGCCATGACAGGGCGCGCACCCTACCCGAGAGTCCCCACCCGTTCAAGCCAGAGACGGAGCTCCGGCTTTCTTCCGGGCGTCCCGGCGGGCGTCGTGGCCTAGGGACGCCGCGAGCAAGTGGTAGATCCCGGTGGTCAGGAGGATCCCGGCGCAAATCATCGCGACCGCGGCGCCGGCCGAGGCGAGCACGCCCGCCCCGGGGTTGAGCTCCGGCGAGAACTCACGAAGGGCAACGTCCGCAGGGAGCACCCCGAGCACCAGGGCCGCCCAAACCGCGCCGCCGCCCGTCGTGTAGGAGCCCATGAACCCGAACAGCGCGAGCAGAATGACGATCACGTCCATGGCTGCCCCGACTCGATCGAGGAGCCCGGTCGTGGAGCCGAGCGCCAGCCCGGCGCGACTCACGACGAAGGGGACTGCCGCGGCGAGCGCGAGGCCGAGCACGAGGCGCGCCCGGATGTAGGCCCGGTAGCGCGCGCGGAAGAGGAGCGCGGCGGGGAGCGTCGCCAGCACGAGAAGCCGCTCGAAGTCCACGGACCCCGAGCGCCAGCCGAGCCCGGAGAGCGGCCCCACGGCGTCGGAGCCGAGTAGGACGAGGATCGCGCCGAGTACCGCCGTGACGCCGGCGCGGAGCGCGTACCCGAACGGCAAGAGCGCGACCGCGACGATGGCGCCCGCCGCGGCGAATGCGACGCTTCCCGATTCGCGCGCGCTCGGATTCGCGCCGACGCCGTGTTGGAGCGCGAGACCGAGCAGCGCGAGCGACAGCGCTACTCCGAGAACACAACGGCGGCCCGTGATGCGCCCCGGCTCCGTCGGAGCGAGATCTTCCCTCAGCGCCTCCGAAGCCAGTACCAGCTTGGGTGGAGGGTGATCCGTTCCCGAAGGCGGCTCGACTCCTCTGTCTGCCGCGGCGCCGCGACGAGCCATCGCTCTAATGCGATTATGCTACCGCGAGCGACCCGAGTTGCGCCACAAGCGCGTCGCAGAATGTTCTCAAGACTTCGAATTCGCTGGGCTTTTTGGACAGTGTTCGCTCGTCCATGTACAGCCGCCGCGCGAGCTCGACCTGCACGGCGTGAACTCGCGCGGCCGGCCGCCCGTAGTGCGCCGTGGAAAAGCCGCCGCGATAGGGGTCGTCGTGGGACACCGTCCACCCCATTTGTCGCGCGAGCAACTCGGGCGTCTCGATCACCGCGAGCGCCGCGCTGGTCTTACCGCGGCTCCCCGGAACGACGTCCGCGCGTTCACGACCGGCATCGGTGTGACCGAGTCGTCCGAGGCTCGGCATCGAGTGGGCGCAGAGCAAAATGGCATGACCGAAGCGGTCGCGCTTGCGCTCGAGCAGCTCGGCGAGCGTGCGGTGATACGGCCGATAAACGAGCTCGAGTCGTCGCTCGAGCTCGCGTTGATTGAGCGGCGCGAGGAGCGCCGGTTGGTTTTCGGTGGTCGCGCGCCATACGAGGCCGTGCGGGGCCGAGCGCGGCGGCGCGCCTTGCACCGCCAGGCCGTCGATGTCGGTCTCGGCGCGATTCAAATCGCAGACGTATCGGCTGGCGTGAGCGACGAGCACCGTCGCGCCGAGCCCGGGTGCGCCCGCGTACAATTCGTCGACGTACAAGTCCGCGTCTTGCCCGATCGAGCGTCCCGGTGCGGCGATCGTCGCGAGCGATTGCGCGTCGACGAGGAGCCCGGCGTGCGGGATTTCCACGACCAAGGGAGTCTCGCGAGCCGTGGGCTCGCGCACGGAAAAGTACACGAAAGAAGGTCTAGCCTACGCCCCCCCGACGCCGCAACTACGCGCGCGGATGCGTGCGTGCGTGGGTCTTTCTCACGTGATCCCGAGTGACCTGCGTGTAGATCTCCGTCGTCGAGACATCGGCGTGTCCGAGCATGGCTTGCACGCTCCTGAGATCTGCTCCGCCCACCAGGAGATGCGTCGCGAACGAGTGCCGGAGCCGATGTGGGTGGACGCGATCGGCGAGGCCAGCCGCGAGCGCCGCCCGTTTCACGATGTGCCAGAACGTTTGCCGGGTGAGGGGGCGCCCGCTCGGCGACGGAAAAAGAAGTCGCTCGGCGTTGGGCGCCGTTCGGCGCGGCCGTCGCGGCGCCGTCGACAGGGCGGCTCGATAGGTTTCGAGGTGACCGAGCGCGACCTCGCCGACCGGGACGAGCCTCCGTTTTTGCCCTTTGCCGAACGCGCTCACGACGCCGCGTCGAAAATCGACGTCGCCGAGCTCGAGCCGGACCAGCTCGCTGACGCGGAGCCCCGCGGCATAGGCCAAGCTGAGCAGCGCGCGATCCCGGAGCCCGCGGAGCGTTTTTTCGCTCGGCGCGCGGATGAGACAAACGATCTCGTCCGTCGTCAGGGGACGCGGCAACCTGCGTCCGATCTTCGGCCGCGGCGCGAGCGCCGTCGGATCCTCGGCGAGCTCGCCCTCGCTCACGAGAAACCGCATGAGCCCGCGCACGGACGACAGCTTTCGCGCCGTGGACCGCGCGCTCAAGCCGGCCTTCGAAAGGCTCGACGAATAGCTCGTCACGACCGCCAGATCGGCGCGGCGAAGGTCGTCGTTGCCCGCGGCGCGACAGAATTCGACGAACGCGGCGAGGTCCGAGCCGTACGCGGCGAGCGTATTCGGCGACAAGCCGCGCTCGACGCGAAGGTGCGCGAGGTAGAGATCGACGAACGACTCCGCGCGCATCGAGCCGGAGCTTAGCTCGGGGTCGCCACCGTGGCCGAGTTACGGCGCGCCGTGGCGGTCTCTCGCCATCGCTCGAGGGTTTGTTGCGCCATGCCCGACAGGACCACGTCGCGGATACGACGCGCGGCGTCTTTCGGCGCGAGGTCTTCGGCGATCGCCAGCGCCGCCGCGGCGTTGAGCACGAAGGCGTCGAGCGACGGCTCGTCTTCCCCGCGCAGCACGCGTTCGAGCGCTCGCGCATTGAAGGCCGGGTTGCCTCCGCGAATCGCGGAGAGCGGCATCCGCTCGATGCCGAAGTCTTCGGGCACGATTTCCGTCTCGGTGACGCCCGACGGCGTCACCACGGAAATCCGCGTCGTGCCCGTCGGGCTCATTTCGTCGAGGCCGTCGACGCCCCGCACGACCCAGGCGCGCTCGGTGCCGAGCTCGTGCAAGGTCGCGGCCAGGATGGGGCGTAGGGTATCATCCGGCGCGCCCACGAGCTGATGCGTCGCGCCCGCCGGATTGGCGAGCGGCCCCAGCAGGTTGAAAATCGTGCGGACCCCGAGCTCGCGCCGGACCGCGCCGGCGTGCCGCATCGCGGGGTGATGGAGCGGCGCGAGCAAAAACGCGATCCCCGCCTCGGCGAGGACCGACGCCGCGACGCTCGGCGGCAAATCGATCGGGATCCCCATCGCCTCGAGCACGTCGGCACTGCCGGTCAGGCTCGAGGAGGCGCGATTGCCGTGCTTGGCAACCGGCACGCCCGTCGCCGCCACCATGATCGCCGCGCCCGTCGAGAGATTCAGCGTTCCGAGTCCGTCGCCGCCGGTGCCACAGGTGTCGAGCACGCGCGAAAGGCCGTGCTCGACCGGAACCATCGCGCTGCGGAGCGCGCGCGCCGCGGCCGCGACGATCGGCGCGGTTTCCCCTTTGACGCGAAGCGCCGCGATGAAGCCGGCGATTTGCGTCGGTGTCCACGCGCCGGCAAAGATCGCGTCGAACACGCGTCGGACCATCGCAGGCGTGAGGCTCGAATCGAGGAGCTCGGCGTAGGCGTCGGCGAAACGGGGCGCGTCGCTCATGGGGCGATCCGGGTTCGCAAAGCGTGCTCGCCCGGGTCGAGCGAGTCCAGCCAATTTCCGAGCAGGGTTTTCCCGTGCTCGGTGAGGATGGATTCGGGGTGAAACTGGACCCCGTCGATCGCGAGGTCCGCATGGCGAACTGCCATGAGCTCGCCCGCGGTCGTTCGCGCGGACACCGCGAGGCAATCGGGAAGCGTCTGTTCGTCGAGCACGAGCGAGTGATAGCGGCCGGCGGCAAAAGGAGACGGCACGTTCCGAAACAAACCGCGACCGTCGTGCTCGACGAGCGACGCCTTTCCGTGGACCGGCGACGCCGCGCGCCGGAGCGTCGCGCCAAAATGCCGGCCGATGGCCTGATACCCGAGGCACACGCCGAGCAGGGGAACGCGACCCGCGGCGAGCGCGATCATCGCCTCGGTGATGCCGCTCGTTTCAGGTGAACCCGGACCCGGCGAGATCACGACGCCGTGCGGCAGGGAGCGAAGAACGTCGTCGGGCGTCGTGCGATCGTTCAAGCGAACGTCGCAATTCGCATCCAGCTCCTCGAGAAGCTGCACGAGGTTGTATGTAAAGGAGTCGTAGTTGTCGATCACGACGACGCGCTTCGCCACGAGGCGACTCTTCGACGCGACCTCATGCGCGTCAACGCCGGGCGCGGAAAATTTCGGGTGCGTCGAAGTTGCCGGCTAAAGTCGCGTCATGTCGGATCGTCGTCGCGCTCGTCGCCAGCCGCTCGATGTCTTCTTCAACAAGTTCCTCGACGGGCAGCCGTATCTCTGTCGCGCGCTCGACATCTCGCGAAACGGCATTCTTTGCAGCGTTTTCACCGAACCTGCCACGCCGCAGCAAGCATTCCCCATCGAGATCCGTTTGCCCGGCGACGCGCGGAGCTTGTGGTTGTGGGGTCGGAAAGTTCGAGCCATAGGCCGACGGGAAGCAATCCGTTTCATCGCTCTGCACGACGATGATCGGACGATGCTCGAACGCTACTTGCAGACGCTCGCGGCGTGAGCGACGCGTGAATCGACGCGCCGTGCGTCATTCGCGAGACCGCGACTCGCACAAT
>DATBBD010000215.1:0-1733 GCA_036271175.1 Polyangiaceae bacterium
GCGAGCCCGCGAAGCGGCGGGGGGGCGGTCGCGCGGGGGGCCAAGGCCAGCCAAGGCCCCCCTAATAGTGATATTGCCAGAGCAGATCCAGCGCGCCGCCCGCGGTGCCGACCTCGGTGCGCAAGGACCAGCGCCGCGTGAAGCGGTAGTCGACGGTTCCAGAAAACACATTTCGTTCGTTGCCCGTGGTGGCACCGCCGGTCTGCTGATACGTGGACGCCTCGAACCAGAGGTTTTCGCGCACGCGGACCGCCGCCGTATAGCGCGGCAAGCTTTCCGACGTGGTCTCGACGCGCACCTGAACGGGGTTGTTCGACAGGAGCTGGTTCACGCCGAGCTCCGCGACGCTGCTCCCGATCGCGGCGGCTCCGGCGGCCGCGCCGCCATTGGCGTTCGTCGGGTCGCCCGTCGCGCTCGGCTCGGTCGAGCTGCCGCCGAGGAGGAGCGCGAACACCTCCGGCTCGGACAGCGGGGGATCGCTTCTGAGCGTGATTTTCGCTTCCTTCAGGAGCCCAGTGACGTCGACGTACACCACGGCGTCGGTCGGCGCGCGCCACGTCGCGGTGACGTCGACGTGCGGGTTCGCGGAATCGCCGGTATCGAACACGACGGTGCCGTGGTCGATCGCGAACACCTTGCCCACGATCGGGAGTCGTCCGCCGGGCACGAGGTCGATCGAGCCGGTGACCGAGGTGTCGTTCCCGAGCTCCACGACGGGAGTGCCGCGCACGCTGACGTCCACGTCGCTCCGCTGGACCTTCACGTCGTTGCCGAGGTCGATCGCCAGCCGCCAGGGGAGCGCGTGATCGCTATCCACGGATGCGGTCACGGCCTGAGCAATCTCCACGTCGGGATTGTCGGCGAGATCGATGACTTTTCTCGCCGACGCCTGAGGAAGCTTCACGGTGAGTGTCGGAATCTCGACCGCCACGGCCATGTGATCCTTCTGACGCTCGAGCTTCGCCGTCGCCTGTCCGACGACGCGGCCTTGTGGCGCGCCTTTGAGCAACACCGGGACGTCGTTCAACGCGAGCGCCGCGGTCCCGCTGTCGAGCGACAGTTTGTCGAGAACGAGATCGGCCGATCCCTCCAGGTTGGTCTTGTTGGAACGCACGCGGCCCGCGAGATCGCGAAGCGCGATCGTCGTCTTGTCGCCCGTCCCCTTGGCTTCGGCGCTCACCGTCACGCCGCGCACCTCGAGTCCGAGCGGTTCGATGAGCATGCTGCTGTCGCGAAGCGCCGCGGTTCCGTCCACGGTCCCCACGTACGACGCAGTCCCGTCTTCGCTCGGTCTCGATTCGAGCGAAGCGTTCACGTCGGCATCGAAGCGTCCGCCGAAGCGCCCCAAGACGCCCTCCAGGACGGGCGACAGAATTCCGGCCTCGAAATCCTTAGCGATCACGCTTATTTTGACGGGGACATCGCGCGCCAGCGCGGGCAGCGGCCCGTCCCACAAAATGCCCGCGCTGCCCTTTGCGTCGAGCGTTCCACGCTTTCCCGAGAACCCGAGCGTCGCTTCGATCGCTCTGCCTTCGGTTGCGACGCGTAAGTGACCTTCGCCGAGCGGCGTCTCGGCGATGAACGCATTGTCGACGCCGATGTCAGCCGCCACGTTGGCGGAGCCCGGCGCGCGCGCGAAGGTCACGCCGCCGGTCAACAGGGCGTGGAGCTGCTCTTTCGATAACGACGGCGCGAGATCGATGGGGAGCCCGTCGAGCGTCGCACGACCCTTT
>DATBBD010000216.1:0-3688 GCA_036271175.1 Polyangiaceae bacterium
TCGCGTGAGCGCGGACGAGGTCGTGGCGATCGGCGCCGCGATTCAAGCGAGCGCGTTGACCGGCAGCGACCGGCGCCGGGGCGGTGTGCCGAAACCGCCGCTCCCCGCGGCGCGCCCGCTCGACGAATCCGTCGCGACCGAGTTCCCCCAGGAAGAACCGGAGCGCTCGACGTTGCTCGGCCCCGCACCGTCCGGCACCGTGAAGCCGCCGCTTCCCCGTCGCAACACGCGCGGGGGCGCCGCGGCGCGCGCGCGTGCGACGACGAACGCCGGGCTCGGCGCCAATCCGGTGAAGACGATGCCGGGGGTGAGCCCGACCAAGACGGCCCGCCCGCCGGGCCTCCGTGATCGCCCGGCGCCACCGGGCCCACCGGCATTGCCCGTGCCCGCCGCGACGCCCGCTCGCGGAGGTACCTTGAGCGGCGTCAGCGCGTACGACCATCGCGACGCCGATGACGAACCGACGCAAGTGAAGCCGAGTCCGTCGATGGCGCCGCTCCCGATGGAGACGAAGGGCGTCGCGCCGTCCGAGCTCCCGCCGATCCCCAGCGAAGATCGGAGAACCCACATGGGCCTCGGCGCCGTCGTCGCTCCACCGGCGCGTCCGGAGTTCAGCCTGCCCGTCCCCTCGATCGCTCCCGGCGCGCGACCCGTCAGCTTGTCACCTGCGGCTCCGAACGCGCCGCTGCCGCTCTTGATCGACGTGACGCCGCTGAGCCTCACCGTCGAGACGGTGAGCGGGTTCTGCGACGTCATCATCACCAGGAACACGCCGGTCCCCTGCGAACAGTCGCGCCTCTTCGTCACCGCGCAAGACGGCCAGGAGTCCGTTCATATTCGCGTCGGTCAGGGCGAATCGGCTCGGTTCTCCGAGAACACGCTCCTCGGCGAGCTCGAGCTCACCGGGCTCCGGCGTGCGGAGCGCGGCAAAGTACGAATCGAGGTCGCGTTCGAGCTCGACACCGACGGCCTCTTGCAAGTGCACGCGATCGACGCCGAGAGCGGCAAAGCGACGAGCGCACGCCTTCGACTCATCGGGCTGCCGGAGGCGGAGGAGGTCGACGTGCTGCGCGCACGACAAGCAGCGAGACCGTCGGCGTGAACGACGACACCGTCGAACGCCTCGCCGAGTGGGTCGACGTGATCGAGGACGCCAACTACTACGAGATCCTCGGATTGCTCGAGCTCGCCGACGACGAAGCCATCAAGATCGCGTTTCGCGAATTCGCCGTCGCCTTCCATCCGGACATGTACGTCGATGCGTCCGACGAGGAGCGCGCGCTCGCGCACGATGTGTTCCGACGTGGGGCGGAGGCCTACCGCGTACTGCAAGATCCGGTGCTCCGCGCCCAGTACGACCTGGCGCTCGGCCAAGGGCATCTGCGACTCATCGGCGGGGCGCCGGCGCGACGGGTCGAAGGGCAGAGCGCGATCCAATCGCTCGAAGAGGTGTGCCGAACACCGGCAGCGAAGCTCTGTGCGCGCAAAGCCGACCAGGAAATCTCGAAGGGGAACCTCGCGGAAGCGCGCCGCTTTCTGAAGGAAGCCGAGGCTCACGACGACTACGAGAATCCCGAGCTCGCCGAACGTCTCGAGGGGCTCGATCTCGCTTTGTTCGTGAAGGGCGACTGACGCGGCGCGCAAGCGCAACTCATCAATATGATTGCCGATGAGTCGCGAAAGACAGCGGCTGAGCGCAAACCGAGAACGGTCAGGGCTTGCAGGAGTTCGAGCCTCGTGAAATCATTTCGCCTTCCAAGTACGGGCGCCGAGGTTTGTCGTTCAGGGTCATCGCGAAACACGCGAGGGCGCTCCGGCCGTGATAGATCCTCAGTCCACTTAGGACGTAATCTCTGGACCGTTACTCCACTCTCCACATTGCGCTCACCGTGATTTCGGTGGGCGACCACGAAGGGTCGTTGTGAAGCTCTCCTGCCCCTCCTGCGGTGCCAAATACTCGATCGCCGACGAGAAGGTCCAAGACCGGCTCGCCAAAATCCGCTGCCGAAAATGCAGTGCGACCATCATCATTGACGGGAAGGTCAGCCCGCCCAGCATCTACACGTCCGACGGAGCCGCTGCGGCACCTGCCGTAGATGCGGGAGACGGAGGCGGCGGCATCGGTCCCGGCGAGTACTCGGTGGATTTCGGCGACAACGATCAACGCACGATGACCGCCGAGGAGATCGTGCAAGCATTGCGCATTGGCGATCTCTCGCCGGAAATGTACGTGTGGGCAGAGGGCATGTCGGATTGGACGCCCATCGGCGACGTTCCCGAATTGTCGTCTGGCATGAACGCACCGGCTCCGGTGGCTCCCGCGGCGCCGCGCGCAGCGGCGCGAACCGGCGGCGGCCGCGGCTCGGCGCAAGATCTGTTCGGCGGCATCGAGACGGCGGGAAGCGAAGAAGACGTGATGACCAGCGCCGCGCAACCCCCCTCGCCGCTCGGTGGAGCGAGCGCCGGTGGCGCCGCAACGGGCGCGCGCAACGAGTCGTCGGTGTTGTTCTCGCTGAGCGCACTCACCGCGTCCGCGACGACGTCGTCGCCACCCGCCGCGAGAAATTCTTATTCGGCCGGGCTCGACCCGAACGGAAAAGACGACTCCGGCATCATCGACTTGAAGGCGCTCACCTCTGCCGTCAGCGCGCAGAGTGCGCCGAACCCACTCGCGCTCGGTTCGCTCGGCGGCGCACCGCTCGGGCTCGGCGCTCCGCTCGGCGGCATTACGGCGCCGGCGCTCTCCGCCGATACCGGCGCAAAATCCGGCGGTAGCAAGACGGGGCTCTACATCGCCGGCGCGCTCGTCGTCGTCGGAGCCCTCATCGCCGGGGCGATCGTGTTCACGTCGAACAAGGAGCCGCTGCCCGTCGCTGCTGCACCCGTAGCGCCCGTTCCAACGGTGGCGGCCGTCGCCGCCGCACCTCAACCCGCCGCTGCGCCGGAGGCGCCCGCCGCGGAACCGCCCGCGACCGGAACCGCCGCGGCGTCGGCCGCCCCCCCAGTCGCTGCCGCGCCGGCGGCTTCGAGGCCGAAGAGCAGCTCGGCCGCGGTCGCGTACTCGAGGCCCGCGAAAAAGTCGTCGAGCGCGAGTAGCTCGTCGTCGAGCGGAAGCGAAAAGAGCTCGGGCTCCTCGTCATCCTCCTCCTCGTCGTCGAATTCGTCGGCGGGAAGCTCGGACTCGACGCCGAAGCCGCCGCCGAAGAAGAAGGCGAAGACTTGCGACTGCGCCCCGAGCGATTTGATGTGCGCCATGAAGTGCGCGGCTGGATAGCTCCGCGGCGCAACGGCACCGGGACTCGGGTCTTTCAGAACAGCAGCGGCGCCGGGATACCGAGCCGGACGGCACCGGCGGGCGCCGCCGCCTCGTATACGCTGCCACGCCGGTCGGTGAGACCGAGCCGGACGAATCCGTCTGCGAACTCGAGGGCGAACGGTGCTTCCGGTTCTGGCGAGGTCGCGCCGTTCGGAACGACGTAGACGCTCACGGCGACGGGGCGCGCCGCCTCGCGCGGTGACGTCGGGGCATCACAGGCGAGCGCGACGTCGGCGCTCGGATCTTCGGACGCGCATCGAGCGAGCGCGGCGTGATCTTCCGCCGGGCTCGACCCCTTCGCGCTCGCGACGAGCCGGGCGGCGCGCGCACGGACGATCTCCGACGCATCACCCTCGAGCAGCGCGCGCTCCG
>DATBBD010000217.1:0-6399 GCA_036271175.1 Polyangiaceae bacterium
GACGCACTCCGCGCGCACGGCTGGCAAAGCGCTCTCGGCGCGCTGATCGGCGCCGTGCTCTGGCTTGCGGCTCCGGGGCTCCTCTTGTGGATGGCTCCGGTGTGGTTCGGTCTCCTCTCGGCGGTGCCGCTCGCCGCGCTCTTGTCGAGTCGCGGCGCCGGGCTCCGAGCGGCGGCGAACGGGCTCTTCTTGGTGCCGCCCGAAACCCGACCCCCGTCGGTCATCGAGCGCGCGCAGGAGCTCGCCCAAGCTCGGGTGGCGCCCGAGCGAAGCTTCACGCATCGATTCAAGACGATCATCGGCGACCCGTGGTTGAACACGCTCCACGTGAAGCTCCTCGAATCGTCCGGCGGCAAAACGCGCCCGCGGCGAGTCATCGAGCCCATCGTGAATCGCATCGTCAAAGACGGCACGGCCGCGATCAGCGCGAAGGAGGCCCTCGCCGTCTTGTCCGATCCGTGGGCGATGCGGACGCTTCACGCGGAGCATTTCGACCGTGGAGCGCATTCCTCGTGACGCCGCTCCGCTCGCGCCTCCGGCGATCTTTGTCTTCGTACATGAGCTGATCGGCGGTCTCGACGAGCGACTCGATGGTCGCCGGTGAGGCTCGATCGTAAACGGCGACGCCGACGCTCATGGAGAGCCGGTAAGGTCGCGCCTCGTTTTCGTTGAAGTCGCTCACCGCATCGTCGAGCCGCGTCCGCACGAGGTCGATATTTTGCACGCTGACGTCGGGCGTCAGGATCGCGAACTCGTCGCCGCCGAGACGTCCGACCACGTCGGACCCGCGGAAGCACTTCCGGAGCACCGCCGTCGCGTCGCTGATCAACCGATCGCCCTCCTGGTGCCCGAGCGTGTCGTTGATCTGTTTCATGCCGTTCAAGTCGACGAAGAACACCGCGGGAGTGGTCCCGGTCAGCGCCGCCTTGTCGAGCTCACGCTTCGACAAGGTGAGAAAGCCGCGGCGGTTGTACACGCCCGTCAACGGATCGGTGTCCGACAATTGCCGGAGCTCGATCTGCATCGCCTTGAGCTCGGTGACGTCGCGACCGACGGTGACGCCACCGCGAACGACGCCGTCCGGGCCCTTGAGCGGCGTCGCGTTCACGCTGTGCCAGCGCCCGTCGGGGTGCTCCGGCGTGCGAATGAACAGCTCGATGTTGCGAAGCATCTCGCCGCGCATCGCGCGCCGCATCGGCATTTCTTCCGGCGGACAGCGCGTCACGCCGTCCGGCAGGTAAAGCCCGAACTCCGATTGGGGCTCGCTCGGCGCGTGCGAGAGCGGATGGAGCGCGACGATGCGCTTCGCGGCGGCGTTGAAGACCAAGGTGCGACCGCTCGAATCCACGGCGATGACCGCGTCGCCCATGCTGCTCACGACGGCCTCGAGGAGCGCGGTTTTCTCCGCGAGCCGCGCCTCGACCTCGTGGCGTTGCAAGGCGACCTCGATCGCCGCTCCGAGCTCGTGCTCGGTGAACGGCTTCAGCAGGTACCCGTACGGGCTCACGGTCTTCGCGCGAGCGACCGTCGCGCGATCCGAATACGACGTGAGAAAGACGACCGGGATCCCGTAGTCGCGACGGACGATCTCTGCCGTCGCGATGCCGTCGGATTTCCCCTGCAAGCGGACGTCCATCAAGACCAGATTCGGACGATGCGCCTCGACGGCTTCGAGCGCCTCGACGGCCGAAGCCGCGGTCGCCGGCACGTGATACCCGAGCGACGCGAGCGCGGTCTGAATGTCGAACGCGACGAGCGCTTCGTCATCGACGACCAGGATCGACGAGGTCACGACGCGCCGCCTTCGTCTGTGGATTGGAACGTGACGGTGCAGCGCGTGCCGTTCACCCGCTCGAACACGGCACGGCCGCGGAGCTGCTTACTCAGGGTGTGCACGAGGAACACCCCGAGCGTCTTCGATGCGCTTTGCGCAGCGATTTCAGGGAGGCCCACGCCGTCGTCGGACACCACGAGCGATACCACGCCCTCTTCGCGCATGCTCACGACGACCGAGCCTTTTTCGGGACCGGAAGCCGGAAAGGCGTGCTTGAACGCGTTGGTCAACAGCTCGTTGATGATCAAACCGCAAGGGACGGCCTTGTCGAGCGAGAGCGTCAGGCCGCGAACGTCGGTGCGAACCTGAACGCGCCTTCCGACGTCGGCGTACATCCGCGACAGACCCGTCACCAATCGATTCACGTATTCGGCCATGTCGATGCGCGCGAGATCGCTCGATTGATAGAGGCTCTCGTGAAGGAGCGCGATCGAGTGCACGCGGTTTTGACTCTCGATGAACACGTCGCGAGCCAGCGGATCGGTGATGCGCGCCGATTGCAGCCTGAGCAAGCTGGAGATGACTTGGAGATTGTTCTTTACGCGATGGTGAATTTCCTGAAGAAGCACCTCCTTTTCCGCGAGCGACGACCGGACTGCCGCCTCGGCGCTCTCCCTGGCGCGCTCGTTCCGCTCGCGTTCGGTGACGTCGCGAGCGACGAACACCACCGACGGCGCGCCGTCGAACTCGATCAGGATCCCGGTCCCTTCGAGAAGCGCCTCGGAGCCGTCTCGACGCAGACAGCGCACCGGAAAGTCGCGGAGCGGCGAACCCTCCGACGACGCGCGGATTCTCACCGCGACGGCGGCGCGGTGATCCGGATGAATGATCGCGTCGAGCACCTTCTTCCCGACCAGATCGGTCGACGCGGTGTATCCAAGGGTCCGGAGCGCCCGCGCGTTCAAGTACAAGATCTGGCCATCTCGATGGACGATGACGTCGACCGGTGCGCGCTCCACGACCGTGCGAAAGCTGGCCTCCGATCGCGCGAGCGCGTCGAGCACGGTTTTTCGATCGGTGATGTCGGTGACGGTCCCCAGGTAGCCGACGATCGCCCCCGCGCCGTCCCGGAGCGGCGTTTCTCGGCCGAGCACCCACGCTGTGCCGCTCGGTCCGACGAACCGAAAATCGAGCGAGAACTCCGCGCCGCGTCGCGCCGCGGCCCAGGCGTCGGTCACCCGCTGTCGATCGTCGGGATGCACCGACGAGAACCATCCGCGTGCCTCGGCCGTCTCGAGCGACAGGCCCGTCAACTCCGACCAGCGTCGGTTCACGAACGTGCACTTCCCGTCGGCGTCCGTCTCGAACAGCGCAAGAGACGCCTGCGCCGTGAGCGCCCGCAGCTTCTCGTCGCTTCGCACGAGCGCGTCGCGATCCGCACGAGCGCGCGCTTCGAGGGCTGCGACCCGAGCGCGCTCGAGACGGTGTCGCCGGCGCCCCGCCATCCACGCGAGCACACCGAACGCCGCGAGCCCCGCGGCGAACGCAACCCGGCCGGCGAAGTGTGCCTCGACGCCGGGCCCGGTAAACTTGACCGCCAGGACGAACGACGTTGCGCCGAAGAGCCCGGTCAAGACCGAAACGGCCGCCGATCGATGCATGTTCGCCGCCGCGAGCGACGGAATGCTCACCGGGTCGTGACGGACGGTCGGCGACGCCATGCGGCCGTCAGATAAGACGGCGAATTTCGATGGTTCTTTAGGGTGGGAACGCGAAACGGACGAGACCCGTCCGAGGGCCGAGCCTTTTTCGGCGCCTCGGATGTGCGGACAAGTGGGAGGGCCGCGCGAAACGCCACGAACGGCGCGCGCCCGTCACAGGCCGAGCGTGGAGAGGTGCTCGACGAGGAGCGCGTACAGCGCGCGGGCGTCGAAGCCCCGCGACCACCCGATTTGCGCCCAGTGGTCGGCCGCGATTTCGCCGAGCACCGTGCCCCAGCGCTGCGATTCGGCCGGCACCATGCCGTCGTTGGGGCCGACGGTGCGAAGCAAGTAAGCGTGGCCCGGCGCGAGAAAAAACGTGCTCGGCTTTTCGCTCGGTGCGACGGCTCCGACGACGCTCGCGTAGCGCACGCTCGGCGCGTCGAGGACCAGCCGGTTGAAATCCGCCATGCGGCGCGTCGTGAGATCGTATAGACCGTCGACGTTGGCGCCCATCGAGGCGAGCAGGCGCCGGAGCCGCGCGCGATCGCCCAAGAGCGACGCGCTCGAGTCGGCGATCGGCGTCCCTCGATGGGGCGTTCCGATCGTCGTGAGCGACGCCACCCGCGCGTCGAGCCCGAGTTGCGCGATGGCGTAACGCGCGTCGAGGCCGCCCATGCTGTGCGCGATGATGTTGACGCGCTCGCCGGGTAACTGACGGATCTGCTCGGCGAGCTGGCGCGCGCGCTGCTCGACGCCCGCCATTCTCGACACGCGGATCAGGTGAACCGAATAGCCGAGGGCTTCGAGCCGCTCGCGGACACCGTGAAAATACTCGCGCTTGAGCCGGCTCGCGCCGATGGCGTCGAAACCGAAGTAGCCGTGCGACAGCACGATCGGGTGCCGGGTCGGCGCGGGTCGGCCGAGCGTGATCCGCGTGAAATCGAGCCCCGCGATCGCGGTACGCGCGTCGAGCGCTGGACGCTCCGCGGGGTCCGGCTCCGGCGCGACGCCGTCGCTCGCCGGATCGCGCCGTATGTCCTCGAGCGCGCGACGCCGGTCGTACGCGCGGCGCCCGTAAAGGGCCACCACGACGACCACGCCGACGAGGAGGAGAAGGAATAGCGCGAACTCACGCGCCATGTTCGCGAGCAATCAAATATTACCGAGTCGCGACTCGGTCAAGCGCGCGCGAGCCACGAAACCGTCACGCGACGTCGAAGACGAACTCTTTGCCGTCGAACCGGACCTCGAGCCGAGCGCCGTCGGCGACGTCTTTCTGAAGCAGCTTCTCGGCGAGCGGATCTTGCACGTATTTCACGACGGCACGCCGGAGCGGTCGCGCGCCGAGCGCAGGATCGTAGCCGAGCTCGACGAGCCGGGCCTTCGCGTCGTCGGCCACGCCGAGCGCGATGTGCCGCGAATCGAGGAGCGCGCGGACCTGGTCGAGCTGAATGTCGACGATCCTCGCGAGGTCATTTCGACTGAGCGGTCGAAACACGAGGACGTCGTCGACGCGGTTCAGAAACTCGGGGCGAAAGAATTTGCCGAGCTCCCCGAGCAGCACGTCGCGAAGCGCCTCGCGACCGTCCGCGCTCTCGAAGAGACGCTCGTCGGTGCCGAGGATGCGATCGGAGCCGATGTTGCTCGTCAAAATGACGACGGTGTTCGTAAAATCCGCGAGCCGCCCGCGACCGTCGGTGAGCCGCCCGTCGTCGAGCACTTGAAGGAGCAGGTTGAAGACGTCTTCGTGGGCCTTCTCGACCTCGTCGAAGAGCAGCACCGAGAACGGACGACGCCGCACCGCTTCGGTTAGAAAGCCGCCCTGTTCGCTATCGGCGTAACCCGGCGGCGCGCCGAGCAGCCGTTGAGCCATGTGGCGCTCCATGAATTCGCTCATGTCGAGCCGGGTGAGCGCGGCCTCGTCGTCGAAGAGGAATTCGGCGAGGGCCTTCGCGAGCTCGGTCTTTCCGACGCCGCTCGGACCGAGGAACAAAAATGACCCGATGGGCCGTCGCGGATCGCGGAGCCCGACGCGCCCGCGCCGGATCGCTCGAGAGAGCGCACGGACCGCGTCGCTCTGGCCGAGCACCCGCCGCTCGAGTCGCTCTTCCATCTTGAGCAATTTTTCGGCTTCGCTCTCGAGCATCTTCGAGACGGGGATGCCGGTGCGCGCAGCGAGGGTCCGCGCGACGTGTTCTTCGGTGAGCGTCGCGGGCTCGACGTTGGCGCCGAGGCTCTTGGCGGCTTCCACGGCTAGAAGCGTCCGCTTTTCGAGATCGGGGATCGTCACGTGCTCGAGCTCGCCGGCGCGAGCGACGTCTTTTCCTCGCGCCGCTTCGAGCGCCGTTCGAGCCGACGCGAGCTCGGCGCGGAGCCCGCGCACCGCGGCCGTCGCGCTCCGTCGGGACTCGAGCTCTTTCTTCAGTTCCAGGACGCGCGGCACGAGCTCGCCTTCGAGGGCGTGGAGGCGCAGCAGGGCCGTGCGCGTCGTTTCGTCTTCGACGCCTTCGAGCGACGCGAGCTCGGCGCGCACCGAGTCGAGCCGATGAATCGCCCGATCCGTCTCCGCGGGTACGCCATCCGTTTCGACGGCGAGCGACGCAGCGGCTTCGTCGAACAGATCGACGGCGCTGTCCGGCAAGAAGCGGTCTTGCAAGTACCGCTTCGCGAGCGACACCGACGCAATGACGGCGCTCTCGCTCACGCGGACGCCGTGATGACGCTCGAACCGCGACGCCACGCTCCGCAGCATCTCGCCGGCCTTTTCCGGCGAAGGTTCCTCAATCAACAATTCGGTAAATTCCCGGCGCAGCATCGGATCACGGTCCTCGAGCTTGCGGAGACCCTCGGGGCTCGTCGTGCCGAGAAGCCGGACGACACCGCGAAACAGCGCCGTGCGCAGAGCGTCGCCGACCGCGGATC
>DATBBD010000218.1:0-15512 GCA_036271175.1 Polyangiaceae bacterium
GATTCCGTACCTCGGTTCGAGCATCAAACCGGTCGATCTCGCGATGTACGAAGGGCTGATGATGGGGATCAACTACGGGCTCGACAAGGTGCGGTTCCCGAACCCCGTGAAGGTGAACTCCAAAGTGCGCTCGCGCCGCGAACTCATCTCCGCGGAGCTGGTCTCGCCGAACACGATTCAATTGAAGCAGAAGGTCACCGTCGAGATCGAGGGCGAAGCCAAGCCGGGTTGCGTCGCCGAAACGCTGGTGAGGCTCATCTACGGCTGAGACGTTCGATGAAACGGGCGACGGAGCGCGGCAACTGCTCCGGCAAGGTCACCGCCGGAAGCGGCGCGCTCGACTTCGTCGCCCAAAATAGCGTCACGCCGGGACGGCGACGGGCGCGATCGATGAACGCCGCGGCCGCTTTGCCGCTGTAGATCGGATCGAGCGCGAGCCCCGTCGTTTCGCGAAAGGCGCTCACCGCGCGTCGCCCCTCGGGCGTGTCGTAGCCGTATCCGCGCCCGAGAAAACGGCCGTCCACGGTGAGGTGCCGCGCGAGGAGCGCGCGCTCCACGTCGAGCGATTCGTCTCTCGCGAGGGACGCCACGAGGCGCGCGGTGCGCCGCGCAAGCGCGACGATGCGCGTCTCGTTGCTGACGATGCGCGGCGTGACGTTCACCGCGACGAGCTCGGGCGGAGGCGCCAGGGACGAACCCTCGGCGAAGCCGATCCCGAGGCGCGCCGCGAGCGCGAACCCGACGAGAAACCCTGCGGCGGTGCAGGTCGAACCGGCAGGCACCACGATCGCGGACGGAGGCGGCAGCTCGTCACGCGCCACTTGCTGAGCGAGCTCGAGCGCCGCATTGACGTAACCGAGCGCGCCAATCGGTGTCGCGCCGCCCGGCACCATGAAGAACGGGCGCGCGCCGCGCGCCTCCTCCGAACGTCGCGTCCACGCCATGCCGAACGGAAGAGCGGACCAATGCGGGAGCGCGACGAATCGCGCGGCGCGAGACACCGTGACGCGCACATTTTCGACGGCCGACGGCGACACCGGTTGGGGAAACAGCACGGCCCCCGCCTCGAGCCCGGCGCGCGGCGCGTGAAGCACCGTCGCAACGGCGTGGTTCGAGCCGAACGCACCGGTCGCGAAGATTTTCGTCGCGCCGCGCCGTCGCGCAAATCCAAACAGCACCTCGAGCGGTCGCACTTTGTTTCCGCCGCACACGGGTGACGAACGATCGTCACGTTTCACGTAGAGTTCGCCCACGAGCGACAGCGATCGGCCGAGCTCGACCATCGACTGAACGGGTGTCGGCCAATCGCCGAGACGGACGAACGGCGCGGAGCTCGCGAGCTTCGGCCAGATGTCCCAAATGGTGGAGCTTTCGAGGCTCAGAAAATCATCTCGCGGCGAACGCCGCTCTCGAACCGTGGTGAGCGACATCGGCGCGCGCTCGGGCGCGGCGTTCCTCGGCTTTCGCTTGATAGATGAACGACACTTCAGTTACCGTCCGCTCGGCTCGGGCAACCTGCTCGGGTGTCCGAGGAGGAGTTTACTCAATGGTGTCCGTTCTGTTCCGTTCGTCGCGCAGGCCGCTCTTCATTTCTGCATTCGTCGGTGTCGCAGCGCTCGCTGGATGCGCGGAACAAGAGAGCGCGCCTCCTCCGATGCCGCCGCCCCCTCCTCCGATGATGGCGCCGCCGCCGGTCGCAACCATGGCGCCGCCACCGCCGCCTGCTCCCGCAGCGCCTGCGGCACCGACGCTCGCCCCGGCGACCGTCGTGAAGGACGTGGGCTTCATGCAGCCCGAGTCGGCGCTCTACGACGCCTCCGAGGACATGTACCTCGTGAGCAACATCGAAGGGAACCCGTCGGAAGTGGACGGCAAGGGATTCATTTCCAAGGTGAACCCCGAAGGCAAAGTCGTCGCGCTCAAGTGGATCGACGGCGCGAAGAAGGGCTCGACGTTGAACGCGCCCAAGGGCCTCGCGCTCTCGAAGGGAACGCTCTACGTGGCGGACATCTCGTTCGTGCGTCTCTTCGACGCGAAGACGGGCGCGCCGAAGGGCAAGATCGCCGCGCCGGGTGCCACCTTCCTGAACGATATTTCCGTGGCTCCGGACGGAACGATTTACGTCTCCGACACCGGCGTCAAAGCCGGCAAGGACGGCTTCGAGCCGACGGGCACCGACGCCATCTACGTGATCGGCAAGAGCGGCAGGGCCAAGAAGCTCATCGCCGACAAGGACAAGCTCGGTAAGCCGAACGGCGTCCTCGCGGACGACGCCGGCGTTTGGGTCGTCACGTTCGGCAGCGGCGAGATTTATCATGTCGCGAAGGACGGCAAGATGGACCCTGGTCAGAAGCTTCCCGAAGGGATGCTCGACGGCATCGTGAAGCTTCCGGACAACACGCTCCTCGTGTCGAGCTGGACCACCGGCACCGTGTTCAAGGGAACGCCGGGCGGCGGCTGGGAAGCGACGATCACCGGCGTGAAATCGCCGGCGGACATCGGCTACGACACGAAGCGCAACGTGCTCCTCATTCCGCAGATGCAGCTCGACGAGGTCGCGCTGCAGACGATCCCCGGAATGCCCGCACCGGCGATGACGTCCGCGGTTCCGATGCCGACCGCGCCCACGGCGGCGCCGAAGGCGTCGATGCCCGCCGCGCCCGCTCCTGCTGCTCCTGCTGCTCCGGCTATGGCGCCGGTCGCGACGCCTGCGCCCGCCATGGCACCGGCTCCGGCGATGGCTCCCATGAAGGCGCCGTCGATGGCGCCGACCGCACCGATGATGAAGTAGCCGACGAGACTCGGTTCACGCTCGCGTCGTCTGCGGGCGGGAAATGTAAACAAAACCCACGACGCTCGCGTCGTCTGCGAACGGAGCGGGAATGCCGCTCAACGCAGCTTCGCGAGCTCTGCGTCCGCTTCGCGGAATCGTTCGGCGAGCGCTTTGACGAACGCGCCGGCCCAAGAACGACTGCCGAGCTCGCGCTCGAGCGCGTCCGCGGTGACGACCTTCACCGTCACGCGATCCAGGGCGATGACGCTCGCGGACCTCGGTTCTCCGGTGAGCAGCGCCGTTTCGCCGAATACGTCGGCGGGCCCGAGCTGGCGCAACGTGGAGACTCGGCCGTCGTTGGTCTGCACGACGCTGCAGTGACCGGCGACGATGATGTAAGCGGTCTCCGCCTTCGCGCCTTGCTCGACGATGGTCTCGCCCGACTCGAAGATTTCCGTTTGAAACCAGCCGCCGCCGCGCAAGAAATCCTCGACGTCGACCTTCAGCTCGGCGACGGACGCGTAACGGTGCCGCGGTTCTTTCGCGAGTGCCTTCATCGCGATGCGGCAGAGCCCGGGCGGCAAATTGGTCCACGCGCCGCCGTGCGGAGGGTCGTGCATGCCGCGCTGCGCGCGTTGCAATGACTCGAACGCCGTCGTCGCGGCGTTCGGGCCGCGACCGGTCAGCAATTGATAGAGGATCCCGCCGAGCCCGAAGACGTCGGTGCGTTCGTCGACCTCGTCGTTCTTGCCCCAGGCCTGCTCGGCCGCCATGTATTCGAACGTGCCGACGATCGCTCCGCGTTCTTCGCGATCGTCGAGGGTCAGATCGTCCGAGACGTTGACGAACGGCGGCGCTCCGGGCGGAGGCGGCCCGCGACGCCCGAGCAAGAGCGCGATGCCCCAGTCCATAACGTAGACCTGCCCGTAGCTTCCGACCATGACGTTGTCGGGTTTGAGATCGCGATGGATGACCCCGCGGCTGTGCGCGAAGGAAATCGCGTCGCAGATCCGCAGAAAAATCTGGAGCGTGCTCTCGACGGCGCGATGATCGTACGACGAGCGGTGCAGCCGATCGATGATGTTCGTCAAGGTTTCGCCTTGCACGAGCTTCATCGTGAAGAAAACGCCGCGGATCTCCGGGCTGGTCCCGAGATCGTGCACCGGGACGATGTTCGGGTGATCGAGCTGCCCGGTGACCTGCGCCTCTTCGACGAAACGGAGCGCCGCTTTGGCATACGACGGACTCGACGGATCGCCGGTTTTCATGGCGACTTCGCGCCGCAGCACGGTGTCGTACACGCGGCGAATCGCGCTCATGCCGCCGCGAGCGATCTCGCCGAGGTCACGAAAGCGTCGCGGCGACGACGTTTCGAGCGACGGGGGCTCCGACGGCATTTTCCTTCCGGTTCCTTCGACGCGGGTGCGATGCCCCGACTCGGTCGGCGTGCGATGCGGCGACTCAGCCCCCGATTTCATCGTCGCACCAGCGGTTCGACTTCGCCTCGTCGCCTTCTTCGAGCGATCGTCCGCCATTTTTGCCGGAGCCGAGAACCGGCTCTCACGTTAGCCTAACGCGCCCCTCGCGAAGTGTGAACGAAAACGACGCTTCCCGAGCTCCGCCGCCGCGCGCTCGACGCGGTCCGCGCCAATCAAGCGAGCGTGGATAAAAAACGCAAGGCGGCGCGACTCGGGGCGAAGAAGTATGCCCCGCCTCGAACATCCACGAAGCGCGGTAAGCCGTAAAATCGGCAGCGCAGCGGGTCGGCGGGGACGGTGAAGAGACCGCCGGTCACCGACGGGTCTCCGAGCAACGCGTCGACTTCGCCGTGAAGCCCTTGGAACACGGCGCCGTTGACCCAGGTCTGCTGAATGAATTCGAACTGGTTCGCGATGTCCGCGTTGAAGCCCAGAAAATGAAGCCCACGAACGCCCGGCACGGAAAGCTCCGAATCCGCCGCACGGATCAGCGCTTCGGGAGATAGCGGATCGGCGAGCGGCGCGCCGTACGAGCGGCCCCGCCGTAAAATCCGGTGCTTTTTCGACTTCGAGAGGCCTTCGACGGGGTCGGTCGACAAGGTCGCTCGCGGATTGGCGCGCCGGATGTGTGCGCTCAGCGGGCAAGCTTGCCCATGGGGGTCGTCGTGAGCGAAGTCGAACGCTTCGGGGTCCGTCGGCGCCGCTCTTCCGCGATCGACCAACGGAGTTCCGTCCGGCCGTCGTCCGACCATCTTCGACGCGAACTCGATTCGATCGTCGACGGTGGCTTCGGATTTCGCCATCCGCGTCGCTTGCCAGAACGCGCGCACGTCCTGCGCGAGCTGCCGGTAGACGAGGTAACTCCCGTTTCTGCCGAAATCGCCGTCCGGTCGCGCGAAGGGACCCTTGAGACGGTCGGTGGCGGAAAGCGTCGGGCTCCTCGGAAAAATGCCGGCTTCGTTCGAATAGCCGAGGAGTAGTTCACCCGCCGCGACACGGTCGGCGTCGCGCGGCGGTCGATGGACGACACCCGCCGGCTCGGCGGCGAATCGCGGTTGCGAAATCCCATCGGCAAACCCGAAGTGTTCGCGGCGCTTCTCGAGCACGGCGCAAGCGCCGAGCGGGCTGCCGTCGGCACCCACGACTTCGAGGAGCCCCGAGGCGTCGAGCTCCGCGCGATGACGAGCCACGGCCTCGGTGAGCGCGCTCTCCGACGTCGCGTACAGCGACAACACGACGTGAACGCGATTGTCGTCGTAACCCCACAGCCAACGTTCGGGCGCACTCGACCCCATGTCCGCGAGAATTCGCGAACGCGCCGACGTCGTCATGCCCTCGACGAACTCCGGAGAAAATCCGGCGATGGTGTCGGGCGAGAGCCCGAATGCCTCGAGTCCTTCGGCGGACATGGCGACGCTCCCCGCGGGGAGCGCGCCGCTCGAATCCCACCCGAACTCGACGACGCCCTGCTCGAGCATCCGACCGAGCCACCGCGCCGGGTCCGCTCGGCGTGTCACGCGAAGCAGAGAGAAATGCGCGTACGGGTGCCGGCGATAGCCGCGGAGCAGGATGCGCTGCACCTCGTCCCACTCGACGGACACCGTGGGCGCTGGGGCGTCGTTCATAGAAGCCTGAGCCATGCTTCGGCGCCCTCTTCCGTCATGTGCCCGCGGAGGCCGTCGCGAAGCGTGGAGTTGTCGTTGACGTTGCGGATCGAGATTTCCGGAAGCGCCGCGTACCAGACCTGGGTGCGGACCTGATTTTCTCGAGTCCACGCCTTGAACACGCGCTCGTTGGTGGCCCCGTCGAGGAGCAGGTAGCGCGAACGCGGAAAATTCACGGTGTTGCTCCACACGGCGGTCATCCCCTTCCCCGCTTCCTCGATGAAGTCTCCGAGGTACCGCTCGAAGCTTCCGTCGTAGTTCGAGATGAAGAGCAGACGCGGCTTCGCTCCCGGCAAGATCAGCCAGTGCGCGCAGTGAATCGTTTCGAGCCCGCCGAGGTCGCCCTTGTAGAATTGGAAGCGCGCGCGGAGCTCGATCACGAACAGGACGGCGCGGAGCAAGACGAGGCGGAAGAGACCCGGTTTGACGTCGACGAGGTGCGTCAGCTGGTTTCGAATCCCGAAATCTTCGTCTTCGGCGTGGTTCTGACCACTCGCGTAGTCAGTGTCGGTCTTGGCTGGGTCGGTCTCTTCGAGACGGCGCAGCACGATCAGGAAAACCCCCGCCGAGACGGCGAGCGCCGCGACGTAGATCGCCACTCCGGCGATGCCGTCGAGCAGCGCCGCGACGATGGCGCCACCGAGTAAACACGCGACGATGGCGATGCCGCCGATGGCGCTGCGCTCCCATCCCTCCACGCGGGTCGGACCGATCGGCGCGTCGCGCGGTTCGAGCAGAGCCCGGAGCGCATCGCTCTTCACCCAGTCGATGATTTTCCGTCGAATCGCGACCCGCGACTTTGGGATCGCCGCGCTGCCCTGGACCGCGTCGAGCTTCTGTTCGATGAAGCGACGAACCCGCTCCTCGTCCGCGACGTCGCCGATGGCGCGCCCGACGTAACCGACGTGCAGGGCGCCGTGGCGCAGCCGATGTTGCACGAAATACCGATGGAACACCGCGTTCGTCGCCTTGGCTTCGGGCGAAAATCCGACGCAGTGCTCGAACACGGCGGCGAGCCCCGCGCTCGCGCGGGCGCAGAGCTCGCTCAAGTGGCGCTCTTCGGGGCCGTCGAACGCCGTCGAGAAGACGAGGTCGCGCGCGCCGTCGGCATTCGCAGGGAGCACCGCGAACCGCGCGAAATGCACGGTCTCGAGCGCCGAAAAATCGATCAAAGGCGGCTCCGTGCTCGTGCCGTCGAGGGCCGCTTGCAGCGCGTCGAGGAGCGCCGTCAGCGCGTCCACGCGATCGGGAACGATCGCAACGACGACGGTCAACACCCCCTGCGTAGACATGACTATGGAACCGTAAGTAGTAACGCATCCGGCGTTCGCGGTGAAGTCGAGGGCTTGACTCGGATGACCGTCGTGGCATCATCGTCCTCGTGCACGAGTTCGCTTCGCGTCCGTCGGCTTCGACTGAGCCCGGTTCGACACGGCTCGCGCAGCGTTCTTGGTGGTGGCCCCGGTAACGGCGGCCCGAGAGACTCGATTGCCCTCTGAGCCGCCCCTACGAGGCGGCTCTTTCGTTTTGTTCACGCTGCCTCGCTCGGGACGGCGATTCGACCTGAAGGAGACAGCTGTGAAAGAAATCATCGACCCGAGATCCGCCTACGAACGGTACACGACGCGAGGCGGCGTCATCGTCAATCGGAGCGCGGAGGAGATCGACCGCACTGCCGCCGTCGAAAACCTGATCGACGCGCTCGACCATCGGCGCGGCGTGCTCCTGTCGTCGAGCTACGATTACCCGGGGCGCTACACGCGGTGGGACCTGGGGTTCGTCAATCCGCCGCTCGCGCTCGCGTCGCGCGGACGTCGGGTCACGGTGTCCGCGCTGAACGCGCGCGGCCGCGTGCTCCTCGAGCCGGTTCGGGCCGCGGTCGAGTCGCTGGACGCGGTCGAGGAGTCGACCGCCGCAGTGGACTCGTTCACGGCCGTCGTCCGCGCGAGCGCCGTGCGCGCACCCGAAGAAGAGCGTAGCAAGCAACCCAGCGTCTTTTCCGTGCTCCGCGCGATCATCGACGTGTTTCGGAGTCCCGACGACGTTCACCTCGGGCTCTACGGCGCGTTCGGCTACGACCTCACGTTTCAATTCGAGCCGCTGGCCCCGAAGCTCGAGCGCCCGTCCGAGCAACGAGACCTCGTCCTCTATTTGCCGGACGAACTGGTCGTCGTCGACCATCGAAAAGAGCGCGCGGTGCGCTTTTCGTACGACTTCGACTTCGAGAAAACCTCGACGAAATCGCTTCCCCGCGACGGCGCGGACGTTCCCTTCGTCGCCAGTGACGACGTCGCTCAGGGATCGGACCACGTTCCCGGCGAATACGCCGCCGGCGTCGAGAAGGCGCGCGACGCATTCAAGCGGGGCGATCTGTTCGAGGTCGTGCTGAGCCAGACCTTCCGCGAGCCGCGCGCGCCGAACCCGTCGACCATCTTCCGCAGGCTTCGCGAGCGCAACCCCGCGCCGTACGCGTTGTTCTTGAACCTCGGCGAGCACGAGTATCTCGTCGGCGCGTCCCCTGAGATGTACGTCCGCGTCGAAGGAACCCGGGTCGAGACGTGTCCGATCGCCGGAACGGTCCGGAGAGGGCGCGACGCGGTCGAGGACGCGGAACGCATTCGCGAGCTCCTGTCGTCCGACAAGGAAGAGTCGGAGCTCACGATGTGCACCGACGTCGATCGCAACGACAAGAGCCGGATCTGCGAGCCGGGCTCGGTGCGCATCATCGGTCGCCGTCAGATCGAGCTCTACTCGAGGCTCATCCACACGGTGGACCACATCGAAGGCCGCCTCCGGCCCGAATTCGACGCGCTCGACGCCTTCTTGACGCACACGTGGGCGGTGACGGTGACGGGCGCACCGAAAGCGTGGGCCATGCGCTTCATCGAGGAACACGAGAAGTCGCCGCGCGCCTGGTACGGCGGTGCGATTGGCGTTCTCGGGTTCGATGGGAATTTGAACACCGGGCTCACGCTGCGCACGGTGCGACTCCTTCACGGCGTCGCCGAGGTCCGCGCCGGCGCGACGCTTCTCTACGATTCGGACCCCGAAGCGGAAGAGCGCGAAACGCGCGTCAAAGCGTCGGCGTTCGTCGACGCCGTGCGAAGCCCGCTGGATCCCCGTCGCGACCCGGTCATAGCGGCCACGGCCATCACCGGGCCAGGGTCGGGCAAGCGCGTACTCCTCGTCGATCACGAAGACTCGTTCGTGCACACGCTCGCGAACTACTTCCGTCAGACGGGAGCCCAGGTCGTGACGTTGCGTTCCGGCTTCGCGCCGAGCGCGTTCGACGAGACGTCGCCGGATCTCGTCGTGCTCTCGCCGGGACCGGGCTCGCCCTCGGACTTCGACGTGTCGAAGACGATCGCCGCCGCGCTCGAGCGCAAGCTTCCGGTCTTCGGCGTTTGCCTGGGGCTCCAGGGAATGGTGGAGCACTTCGGCGGCAAGCTCGGCGTGCTCGACTACCCGGTTCACGGAAAGCCGTCGCAGATCCGAGTGCTCGGCGGCGCCCTGTTCGACGGCCTACCCGCGACGTTTCGCGCGGGCCGTTATCACTCGCTCTATGCACTTCGCGACTTCTTGCCGGACGTCCTCGAAGTGACGGCAGAAAGCGACGACGGGGTCATCATGGCCGTGGAGCACCGCGCCCTTCCCCTGGGCGCGGTCCAGTTCCACCCCGAATCCCTGCTAACGCTGGACGGGAATGTGGGCCTCGAACTGCTCCGAAACGTGATGACGAAGCTCACGCGCCGGTGAGCGCGCTCCGGACGTCACGAATCGGAGAAGCCTCAGACCACAGCCGTCGCTGGCGTCACTGGCCGGCGTCGAGACGACGGGTTGCGGTGCAACCGAAACCGTAGTCGAGCCCGCATTGACTTCCCGCACAGCAAGCTTTCCCCATCCCGAGAGACGGGCAATACGGCAAGTTGCACGAGTTGCCGGACGCACCTGCGTCCTGCACTTTTTGACCTCCGCCGGTCGAGCTCCCGCTATCGGAGCCGCAGCCTTCGAATACGAATACCCCTGCTACTGCGATGAGCAGGACACCTAGAGCACGCATGAGAACACCGGCCTCAGTTTTGTCCGTCGCCGAAACACACCATACTCGACTAGCGTGCTCCATCGGAACACCAATTCCTAACTCTGGCGCTCAAGGTCGCACCGTCGCGTCCTGTTAACGAGGCCGTTTTCGGGAACAGAGAGGCACTCATGCAAGAATTTTCCAACAAGGCGATCGACTTCCAGAATCGACTGAAATCCTTCATGGATGCCGAAATTTATCCGTCAGAACGCCGCTTCTACGACGAGCTCCGTGACGCGAAGCAGCGTTGGAGCCCGGTCCCTGTGATTGAAGAGCTCAAGGTGCGGGCGAAGGCCGCAGGTCTTTGGAATCTCTTCCTTCCCGAGAGCGAGCTCGGCGCGGGCCTCTCCAATTACGAGTACGCGCCCCTCTGCGAGATCATGGGGAGGGTCCCGTTCGCCCCAGAGGTGTTCAACTGTTCCGCCCCCGACACGGGCAACATGGAGGTGCTCGCGCGCTACGGCACCGCCGAGCAAAAGAAACGATGGCTCGAACCGTTGCTCGCCGGCGAGATTCGCTCGGCGTTTTGCATGACCGAGCCGGCGGTCGCGTCGTCGGACGCGACGAACATCGAGTCGAGCATCCGCCGCGACGGCAGCGACTACGTGATCAACGGGCGCAAGTGGTGGTCGTCCGGCGCGGGAGATCCGCGCTGCAAGATCCTCATCTTCATGGGCAAGACCGATCCCGCTGCGCCGAAGCACCGTCAGCAGTCGATGATCCTCGTTCCGAAGGACGCGCCGGGCGTCGACGTGAAGCGAATGCTTTCGGTGTTCGGCTATGACCACGCGCCCCACGGCCACGCCGAGATCGAGTTTTCGAACGTCCGCGTGCCGGCGACGAACATGCTCCTCGGAGAAGGACGCGGGTTCGAAATCGCGCAAGGCCGGCTCGGCCCGGGCCGCATTCACCACTGCATGCGCACGATCGGCGTCGCGGAACGCGCGCTCGCCGCGCTATGCAAGCGAGCGCTGTCACGCGTCGCGTTCGGGAGCCGCCTCGCCGACATGGGCTCGGTGCGACAGGACATCGCCTGGTCGCGCATCGAGATCGACCAGGCGCGCCTGTTGACGATGCATGCGGCAAGCATGATGGACACGGCCGGCAACAAGGTGGCGCGAACGGAGATCGCCGCCATCAAGGTCGTCGCGCCAACCATGGCCCTCCGCGTGATCGATCGCGCGATTCAGGTGCACGGCGCTGCGGGCGTCTCCGGCGACTTCGAGCTCGCCGCGGCATGGGCGAACGTGCGGACCTTGCGCCTCGCCGACGGACCCGACGAGGTCCACTTGGAAACCATCGCGAAGGCCGAGCTGACGAAGCACGGCTAGCGCGACGCCTCGCGACGATTTTCTCTTCGAGATCCATGACGGCCGCGTCGAGCTCCCTCCCCTGAGGACGCCGCTCGGGGCGGCCGATGGGGGGAGGGCGACGCCGCGGAGCGGCGGCGGGGTGGGGCACGAACTCGTGCTCCCGACGCCGGCGATCGCATCAGGGCTGGTTCGCGCTCGATGCGTTGTGGTCTAAGGAAGCCTCAACGCACCCAACGGAGAACGACCTTGGAAACGCCCGTATCGAACCCAGACATGTCCCTCGAAGGCAAAGTCGCCATCGTCACCGGCGGAAGCCGCGGCATCGGCGAAGCCATCGCGACCACGTTCGCGCGGCGCGGCGCCAAAGTGGTCGTGTCGTCGCGAAAGCTCGACGGCCTCGAAGCCGTCGCGAAAAAGATCGTCGCCGCCGGCGGAGATGCGACGGCGATCGCTTGTCACGCCGGACGAGAAGACGACATCGAGGCGCTCTTCGCGAAGACCGTGGAGCGCTACGGCAAGGTCGACGTGCTCGTGAACAACGCCGCCGCGAACCCGTACTTCGGTCCGATGATGAACGTCGACTGGGGCGCCTGGGACAAGACCTTCGACGTGAACACCAAGGGCTACTTCATGGCGACGCGGTCTTTGGTGCGGCACCTCTCGTCGCGCAACGCGCCGGGCTCCGTCGTCAATATCGCGAGCATCGCCGGCATGACCGCCGCGATCGCCCAAGGCGTTTACGGCATGACGAAAGCGGCCGTCATTTCGATGACCAAGACGCTCGCCGTCGAGCTCGGCGGCACCGGCATCCGCGTGAACGCGATCGCGCCGGGCCTCGTCGAGACCAAGTTCGCCGGCGCGCTCCTCGAAAACGAGAGCCTCCTCAAGGCGATGAAAGAACGCGCGCCCGTGCGCCGCGTCGGCAAACCCGACGACATCGCCGGCCTAGCGCTGTTCCTCGGCAGCGACGCCTCGAACTACGTGACGGGACAGGTCTTCGTCGCCGACGGCGGGATGCTCGAAGCGGGGATCGGATTTTAGGCGTTCCGGCCCGCTTGGCTCGAGCACGCGCCAATCTGACCGCTCTCGGTCCTCAGCGTGCCAAAGCACGCTTCCGGTCCTCACCCTCGGCACGCGGTCTTCGCCAATCGAGCCAGAACGCGAAGCGCGGGCTAAAGCTGAGCGCTAAGGAGAGGGCACGACGAAATTGGGGGCTGCCTCGCGGTCGGTCGCGTGCACCAGTTCTGCTCGTCGGTCGGGCCACGCGGCGCGGCTCGAGGGGGCGAAGGACGTGGCACCTGATCGGATCTGCGTCTGAATCGAACCTCGCAAGCGCACGCGACCAGGGCAAAGCCCTGGTCGCTACCAAGACTCGATCAGTCTTTGGAAAGCCAGATCACGATCCACCATTGAAAGGCGAGTGAGACTACCGGCGTGCCCGGCCGGCGTCGTTAGCAACACGCGAACGTCGCGCATCGCTGCAGGCGGATCACAAAAACCCCAGACTACCGGCGAGCCCGGCGCGGGTCGCTTGCAGCACGGCTGCGTCGCGACGCCCTCTCGAGGATCTCAAGAATCTCCCAGCTCGGGAGAGGCGCGCGACGCCTCTCCCGGAGCTCACGAAAATCTCAACTCACTGATCAGCCTGCGCTGCCAGACGCCTTCGCCGAGGCCGAAACGCTGGCGTGGACGGAGACGTTGATCGACGCGCTCGCTTCGGCTTGTGCCTTCACGGCGGCGGCCACGCAGGGACCGACCTTGAGCGCCGCTGAAGCGCCGCTCGAGACGACCGACTGCAAGCCTTCCATCGACGCCTTCACGCCGGCAACGGCGCCGTCGACGCTCGACTTCAGACCGAGCGTGATCTTGAAGATCTCGGGGAGATCTTTGGAGAGCACGGTCTTGAGCTTCGCTCCAGCGGAAGCATCCGCGGACGCGGTGACGTTGACCTCGACCTTGGCCGGCTGGCACTCGAGCTTGGCCGAGACCTTCGCGTTGCAGCTGCCCTTGCACTCCGCGCTCATCTCGGGCGGCGTCACGGTGCCCGTGCACTTCGGCGCCTTCATCTGGACACTGCACTCGCCGGTGCAGGTGCCGGAGCACTTGCCCTTCGCTTCGACGTCACAGGACGCGCTGCAGGTGCCCTCGCACTTGCCGGTGCACGAACCGCTCGCACTCGCGGTGCACTTGCCTTCGCAGGTGCCCGAACACGAGCCGCCCTTCGACGTCTTGCCGTCGCATTTGCCGTCGCACTTGCCGCCGCACTTGCCGGAGAAGCCGGCTTCGCACGAGCCGCTGCACTCGCCCGAGCACGAACCGGTGCACGAGGCGCCCGCTTCGACGCTGCAGGTTCCCTTGCACTCGGCGTCGCATCCGCCGCTGAGCTTGCCGCCCTCGCACTTCACGTTGACGGAGCCGGGCTTCAAGTTCGCGTCGCAGTGCGCGGCGCAATCGGCCATGGCGTCCATCGAGGCTTCACACCGCGGTGGCTCGGCCTTGACGGTGAGCTGGGCCTTGGCTTTCGCCTTCATGTCGATGACGAGCTTGCCGGCTGCGTCACAGGCGGCTTGGGACGCTTGCTCGCCGTTCTTCGGCGCGAGGTCGGCGTCGGTAGCGCCGAGATCCTTCGCGAGCGTCGTGCAGGCGGTCGTCACGTCGCCTTCGAGCTTCGCGGCGAGATCTTTCATGGTCAGTGCAGCGTCGAGTCCGGCTCGCACCTTGCCCTCGACCTTCGCGTCGAGGCCCCAGCTCGCCTTGGCGATGTCGTCGGCGCTCGACGGGCAAGACCCGCCGCCACCCGGCATGCTCGGCATGGCCCCGCCACCCGGCAATTGCTTGCATTCGATGAGTCCCGGCATTGCAGCGAGCACGATGACGGTCGTCAGCGCCCCGTTCACGAAACGGCTTCGTTCCCTACGCATCCTAAAGATCCTCCTGGCGCCCCAAAAATCTGAGGCCGGGCGAGGCTATCACGGTTCCGAAATCACCGTACCGTTCAGTAACCTTCGAATGCCACCCAGCCGAGGGCCCGGGCCACGACGAGGGCGGTCCGTGCCTCGCGCTCGCCGATACTTCTGCCCATTCCCCTTGCCGCAACGAGCTTCTGCACGGCTTCGCCGATCGTCGAGGAGCTGGCGAGAAGCGACGGAACGAGTTGGAGCGAGCTCGGCGCGGTGCCGCGTTCGCGGCGGTCGGCGGCCAACGCAGCGCGCAGTCCGGGGACGAGATGCACCGACTCCGCCGGCAACATTTGCTCGGGCCGTCCGTCGCTCGCGAGAATGGCGCCCGACATCATCGCGCTGGCGAGGTCGAGGTCGAGCGGGAACTGCACCGCGCCAGGCTGAGAACCCCGGTAAAACGCGGCCTTTCCGGTTCTCCACGCACAGAGCTGGCCGACGCGGTCGCGCCCTTGATCGCGGATCGCTCGAAACAAATCCATGACGTCGACCAGCTTCATGGCCACGAGCGTGTCACCCAGCCGTCCCTGATGGGCACCGAGCTCGGCCAGCGCCTCGTCGAGTTGAGCGCGCGTGATCTTGCCGCGCCGTACGAGGTACTCGCCGAGGAGTTCTTCGCGAGCCGAGGACGCGACGTGATGAAGGCGGCCGCCGAGCAGATAGATCTCTTTTCGAACCGATGACGGCCCGCTCGTCGTGCTCTGTTCCACGAAGAGCGCGCCCGTCTCGGATTTCGCGCGGAGGAGCGCGAGAATCTCCAGCATGGATGTCGCGTCGAGCTGGGCGGCGTAGTCGGGAATGCCCGGGCCGAAGAGCACGCCGGTGGTGGTCATGGTCGACGGAAGGAGATGGCGCGCGAGCTCGACGATATCGTCGATGCGACGGAACGGCGCGCCGAGGAGCGCGACCTCGTCGTTCCCCGACAAATCGCCGGTCGCGACCATTTCGATCAGCTTCGCGAAGGGGACGGACTCGAGCACTTCACCGTTCGCGCGCCGCACGTTCGAGACGTTGGATTTGTTGGCCGCCGGCGCGACGCGCGCCAGCTCTTGCGACGGGATCGGCGTCGGCGTGTCCTCGTCCGAGACCACCACCTTTCGCGTGGCCTCGAGACGCGCCACCGAGTCGCGGACCCTGAGCTCGATGCGCTGAGCGATGCGCGTCGGATCGGCCGCCCACGTCACGTATTGCCCGAGCGTCGCGCGGAGCTCCTCGACCGACGGCACCTCGTACGGGGCGAGCAACG
>DATBBD010000219.1:0-3066 GCA_036271175.1 Polyangiaceae bacterium
ACTGTTCGAAACCTGTGGGTTAGTTGTTCAGCGCTACTCGAACTTGTTGCTGGTCGAGAGAAACGCGAGCTTGTCGTTCATCTCGCGGAGCCGCGTCGAGAGCATCCGCACGCAGCTCCACAAGACCTCGTACGCGAGATCTTTGTGGAGGAAGAGCAGGTCGTCGAACGCGTCCTTCGTGATGACGAGCAGCCGGCACCGCTCGTGCGCGCGCGCGTCGGCGGAGCGCGGCGAATCGTCGAGAAGCGACATCTCGCCGAACACCTCGCCCGCTCCGAGCACCGCGAGCGCTTCCTCGCCCATGCCGGACACCTCGCGAGAGATGCGCACTTTGCCCTCGAGGATGATGAACAGCTTGTCGCCCGGGTCGCCGTACTGGAAGATCTTCGTCCCGAGCCCGTGGGCTTCTTCCTTCGTGACCTGCGCGATCAGCGAGAGCGAGTCGCGCGTCAGGCCGTCGAAAAAGGGAACGCGCGCGAGCTGATCTTCGCGTTCGGTCACGCCTGTCGTGTTGGTCGCCTGCGCGGACACCGTGTTTGCCCTGGATGAAGACTACACGGAATCGTGCCCAAGAAACGATGGAGTCAGTGCGCGCCTTGCATGGCGAGCCAGCGCTCGGTCTCGAGCGCGGCCATGCAGCCGGTGCCGGCGGCCGTCACGGCCTGGCGATAGACGAAGTCTTGCACGTCGCCGGCGGCGAAGACGCCGGGAATGCTCGTCTGCGTCGTGCCGGCTTTGGTCTTGATGTAGCCGTTGTCGTGGAGGTCGAGGAAGTCCCTGAAGACGTCCGTGTTCGGCGTGTGGCCGATCGCGACGAAGAAGCCCTTCACGGGGACGATCTCGGCCTTGTTGGTCTCGATGTCGAGGAGGCGCGCGCCGGTGACCTCGCCGTTTTTCACGTCGAGCACTTCGTCGACGACGGAGTTGTAGACTACACGTATTTTCGGGTTCTTGAAGACGCGGTCCTGCATCGTCTTGGACGCGCGGAAATCCTTGCGGCGGTGGACGAGCGTGACGTGGCTCGCGAGGCCGGAGAGGTACATCGACTCTTCCATCGCGGTGTCGCCGCCGCCGACGACCATGACGGGCTCGTTCCGAAAAAACGCGCCGTCACAAACCGCGCACGCGGAGACGCCTTTGCCCTTGAGCGCGTGCTCGCTCTCGAGACCGAGCCAGCGCGCCTGCGCGCCCGTCGCGATGATGATCGCCTTGGCGACGTGCTCGACGTGATCGTCACCTGCCCAAACTCGAAACGGGCGCTCGCGCAGATCCACCTTGTTGACGTCCTCCGAGAGGACCTCGACACCTTGGTTGATGGACTGCTCGCGGAACGCCTGCATGAGCTCGGGGCCTGCGATCTTCGAGGGGAAGCCGGGATAGTTCTCGACGTCGTTCGTGATCATGAGCTGGCCGCCGGGAATGCCTCCCTTGACCAAGCCTTCGAACATGAGCGGCTTGAGGTTTGCGCGCGCGGCGTAGATCGCAGCGGTGTGACCAGCGGGACCGGAGCCGATGATGATGACGTTGCGGGGTGTTGCCATTTTCGTTTTTTAGAATCGGTACGAAGCGCCGATGTTGATGACGTCGAGTGAGTTCGTGATGGTGCCGAGGTTCGCGAACCACGTCGTGCGGAACGCTTGCACGCCGTTCGAGCAGACGCCGTTCGTGGGCGTTCCAGTTTCGCATGCGGTGCCTGCAAGTGCTCGGATGCCGCCCTGCGACCCGTCGTTGTTCAGATCGGCGACGAACATGTGCATGTAGCCGAGGCTGAGCTCGACCGCGCCGCCTTCGATCGCGGGGACGTCCTTCTTGAGGGGGATGCGCAAGGTCGCGCCGATCGAGAGGCCGACGCGGGTGCCGGCCATGAAGTCCGTCGCCATCAAGTAGTCTTGGCCGTTCTTGTTCGGCGCGGCGGGGCTCTCGAAGAAGGCGCCGGCGCGGATCGCGAGCCTGTTCGGCACGGCGTTGTAGTCACCGCCGAGGCGGACGCCGACGACGTCGTTGTAGTTGTGCGGGATGTCCGCGTTCGGCGGGACCGTTCCGGGCGTGCCCGCGACGGGGATGACGCCGTTGATGCCGTCCGAGCCCGCGGGGAAACGAATCTGCAGCGTGTCGATCGCGCTGTCGTTCGCCCACGTGACGTTGAGCTCGAGGTCCCACACGTCTTGCGCCATCGGATCGCGGCGGTGAAGGTCCGCGCCTTCGATCGCGAGACCGCGGCGCGGCTTGTGGATGCGCACGCCGATCTTCGCTTCCATCGGTACGGGGAGCTTCACGTGACCGAGGCCCGGCGAGCACGTGCCCGCCGCGGGTTGGCCGGCTGGCACGCAGCCAGGTTGAGAGCTGTCGCCCGGCACGACGGTTTGGCCGAGGTTGTAGTAGTTCGCGTACGACTTCACGTCGGCGGGCGCGTCGATGGGCGCGGAGACTTTGTACCAGCCCGCGAGATCGACCATCGGCGAGGCGCTCCAGAGGATGCCGAGCGTGCCGCCGGGGACGAACACGGTGCCGGTCGAGAGCGTGGCTTTGATGTCGTTCAAGCGCGGGTCTTGGCCGGGCGAGTTGTTGCTGAGCGAGCCGTTCGAGAACGTCGCGTTCGCGAGGCCCGCGATGAAGCTCGCGCCGATGCGCAGGTTGTCGACCGGCTCCCACCCGACGCCGATCGTCGGCGTGAGGAAGAACGCGTTCGTGTACGTCGCGAGGTAACGCTCGGGCGCCGGATACTGCGCGCCGGACGACGACTGCGCGAACTCGGGCCACGCTTGCGCGGCCGAGCCGCTCGGCGCGTTGATGAGGATGCCGATGCCGACACGGTTGCTCGCGCGGATCGTGAGGCCGATGTTCGGAACGGGGAACGTGCCCGCGTCGTCGCAGACCTTCGCGTAGTGCAGGCCGTCCGATTCGAGGAGCGACGTGTCGAGCGTGCCGTCGTTCGGATCGCGCATGCGGTGGAAGCACGTCTGCGCGAAAGGCAAGTTGACCTGCAGCGTGAGCCGCGTCGGCTGGCCGGCGAGGCCCGCGGGGTTGTATTGCGTCGCGAGCGGATCGGACGCGCGCGCGACCCAC
>DATBBD010000220.1:0-3004 GCA_036271175.1 Polyangiaceae bacterium
CGCGATCGCCGAGCGACCGCCGGAGCACGCCGCGAACGAGCCCCGAATAGCGCTCCCAAACCAGCCCCGCCGCCGCGGAGTCGCCCTCGGCCGCCTGGGCCGCGAGCGTCGCGTCGTCGATGTCGTCACGCCGGAGGCCGCGAATGACGGCAAGGCGTGGCTCGCTGCGTTGCATGGCAAATCCAGGGGAATCGAGAAATCGTAACAGGTAACGATCGGTAGTAGCGACCCGCCGTCCGCGCGGCTCACCGAACTAGCCTTTCTCGCCTCGGCCTGCTGCGCGACGCTTTTCGCTGAAAATCCGCTGCAACTGGACGCGCCGGGTGCCCCCAAAAAGTAGCCGTTCAAGGTCCTCGGCGACCACCCGTTCACTCCCTTTGCCGAAGTTTTCCCATGCTGCTCGTCAACGGATACGTCTGCCGCAACTGTACGGACGAGGCGCTCGCCAAGCGCGGGATCGATCCGGCGCATCCGGACAAGGCGGCTTCCACGAACGGCGGGATCGATCCGGCGCACCCGGAGCGCACCAAAAAAGGCGACGCGACCGGCGCCCTCGATAAAACCAAATCGAAAGGCGGCGTGCACGGCGCGATTGGCCCGAGCTCCGAAGACGACCCGGCAAACATTGCGCTCGGCAAAAACGAGCCCGATCACGGCGCGACGGTCGGCGGCTCGCTGAATCTGTACGCTTGAGCTCCGCCCTGTGCTCCGCGCGCCGGAACTCGGCACGCTCCATCGAAGAGGGGTTTTGCCGCGGAACCTTTGTGCCACCGCGTTCGCGCGGCCGTCCGAGTGCACCCCTCGCGCGGGGCGGCGCTGCACACGGAACGCGCCGGCTCGCGCGAGACAGGGTCCAGAAAGGTGCGACGTCGGCGCTGCCGTGATGCGGCACGATCGTCGGTGTCCATTCTGTGAGCATCATGAAACACGACGTTCATCTGTTGCTTAAGGCAACGCTCCGCGAGCCGTTCATCGATCTTAGAAGGCAGGAACCCGAACTGGCGTCCTGTTTCGCTCTTTAGATGGAAGCAGACCGCTCGAAGTCCGGCCGAAGCCCGCGCGGTCGCGCGCCCCTGGCGATCGTCGCGACGCGCATCGTCCAGGAAGCGCTTCGCGAGGACATTTCCGTCGCCGAGCTCGCGCGCATGGCCTCGAGCGATCCGGCGTTCGCGCTGCGCGTGGTGTCGACGGTCAATAGCCCGCTCTTCGGCGTGCCACGCAAAGTCACCGACCTCGCGCAGGCCTGCTCGCTGCTCGGCGCGCGCGGTCTTCGCAATCTCGCCCTCGGGCTCATCGTCACCGACATGGTCCCCAAAGGAGACGGCCGAACCCTCCTCGGACATTGCATCCGGCGCGCCGTCGCATCGCGCCTCATCGCCGAGAAGCTCGGGGAGCGATCGCTCGACGAGTACTTCACGGCGGGGCTCCTTCTCGAAATCGGGCTCTTGGTGCTCGCGCGCGACGACATGGCCGCCGCGACGGAAATCGCGCTCGTCCCCGCGCCGCATCGCCCGCTCTTCGAGCGCGCTCGCGGCTCCGAAGATCACACGGTGACCGGCGCGCGCATCGCCGCGGAGTTCAAGCTCCCCGAGCTCACCGTCGAAGCCGTCGCGCATCATCACGACAAAACCGCGCCGGAGGGCCGCATCGCGCGCGTCGTCTGGGCCGCGGAAAAAACGTCCGCGATCTGGGAAGGCGGCGACGTCGAGCGCGCGCGCGCCGAGGCCATTCGCTCTGCGGCGAGCATCGGCGTCGGCGAAAAGTCGTTCCTCGAGTTGCTCGAGGCCGTACCGGGACTGGTCGGCGAAGCGGCGAGCATGTTCGAGGCGCAGCTCGCCTCCGAGCCGGCCGTCGCCGAGCTCGTCGCGGACGCCAACCGGCAGCTCGTTCTGATGAACCAGAACTACGAGGGCATGCTCCGGAAGCTCGAGGAGCTCATGGCCGAAAAAGCGCTGCTCGCGGAGAAGCTCGAGCTCGCGAATCGCGAGCTCACCGAGCTCGCTTGCACCGACGCGCTCACCGGTCTCTTGAATCGACGCGCGTTCACCCAGACGCTCGAACGCGATCTCTCGCGCGCCGATCGCTCGAAGACCGATCTGACGCTCGCATTGATCGACATCGATCACTTCAAGCAATTCAACGACTCCTACGGTCACCAGCTCGGCGACGACGTGTTGAAGACCGTCAGCAGAGTCTTGCTCGACAGCATTCGCTCGAGCGACGTCGCGGCCCGGTTCGGCGGCGAAGAATTCGTCGTGATCCTCCCCGCGACCGACATGAAGGGCGCCGGCATCGTCGCCGAGCGTATCCGTGCCGCGCTCGCCGGCACCGTGCTCAACGGCCCCAAGGGACCGCTCAAGGTCACCGCCAGCGTCGGTCTCGCGTCCGTTTGCGGCCCGGGCTGCCGTCTCGCCGCGACGAGCATCATCGGTCGCGCGGACGCGGCGCTCTACGACGCCAAACGCGCTGGTCGCAACCGCGTCGCGATCGCGGCGTAGCTCGAGCGCGACGTAGTCGCGATCACGACGTCATCGCGCGAAGGCAGCAGCGTATGCTCGACCGAGTCACTCGGTTACTCGCCGCGATTTCCGCGCACGACGGTGACTGCTCGCGCGAGTTCACCGTACGCCCGTTTTTGCCCCGGTGAGTGAGGACCGAGAGTGGGCTTTGCTTCGGCGGAGATCCGTTCGCCGTCGGTGCTTTTCGCGATCCGATTGATTGAGTCTCTCCATAACCGTGATCCCGATTCGGGGTCGGTCCCATCATCGAGTGCACTCGGCCGCGCCCGACGCCGCGCAAGGCGTCCACTTCATCTGGAGAAATTGAAATTATGAAAATGGTGGATCATCTCATTCCCGCGATCGCGATCGTCGGCGTCCTCGGGGCCTGCTCGTCGAATAAGGACAACACTGCGGATGGCGGAACGTCGGGTGCGACGAGCACGGGCGGCACGACAGCCGGCACGGGCGGCGCAGCAGCGGGCACCGGCGGCGCGGCGGCGAGC
>DATBBD010000221.1:0-2487 GCA_036271175.1 Polyangiaceae bacterium
CGGCACGACGCGCGGCGAGGCTCTTCGGGTTCACCGCGAGCACGTCGTAGATGAGGCCCGGCACGTTCGAGCTCGTGAAGATCGCCGTCGAACCCGGCACTTCCTTCAGAGCCGCACCGCTGTTCGGCTGCCATGCAGCCACCGCGTCGACGGCCCCGGACTTGAGCGTCTGCGCCGCTTGATCGGTCTTCATCGGGACGATCTTCACGTCCTTGTCGGTGAGCTTCGCGGATTCGAGCGCCTTCAAGAGAAGCAAATGGTCGACGAGCCCCACCTCGACGCCGATTTTCTTCCCCTTCAGATCGGCGAGGGTCTTGATGCCCTTCTTCGCGACGATCATGTCGTTGCCGTTGCTGTAGTCGTTGATGAGGATCGCGACGCTCGGCGCGCCGGTGCTCCCGGTGACGAGCGCGTCGCCGTTGGTCACCGCGACGGCGTCGACCTTGCCGGCGGAGAACGCGTCCATCGACGGCGCGTACTCGAACCACTTGAGCTCGACGTCGACGCCCGCCTCCTTGAACCAGCCCTTCTGCATCGCGATGTCCCACGCAACCCAGCCGGGCCAGTCGCTGTAGGCGATTTTCAAGGGCGGACCCATCGCTTCCGGGGCCGCAGACGCCGACGCCATCGCCGCAGCGGGCGCCGATGCCGCGGGCATCGCCGCAGAAGCGGCAGGTGGCGCCGTCGTGTCCGCGGGTTTGTTGTCGCAAGAGGCAAAGAGCGCAGGCGCAAAGCAGGCAAACACAAAGGCCGAAATCCGGATCATCAGGGCTCCCTTCGGGTTGGGTAAGCTTCGTCGGCGGCCGTTTCGAGTTAGTTTCAGAGCCATTTCCCTCGGCTCCGGTCGTCGCACCTCCGGCTGTCTGGACTGCGTCACTTTTCGCAACCGGTCCTTCTCTGATTTCTCGGCGATTACCAGGCTACGGGCATGCAATTTCGATCCGTACCGCTTCGCGGCGACACCATCGAGCTCACGCCTTACCAATCGAGCGACTTCGAAGACGTGTGCGCCGCGGCGCTTTCCGCGCCGGAGATGTTTCGCTTCATCCCGAGCCGTATGGCGACGCGCGCCGACGTTGAAGAGCGCTTGTCCGCCGCCCGCGTGCTCGCGGAAAAAGAAATGGGAACGGTGTTCGTCACGCGACGGCGCGACACCGGCGCGGTCATCGGCAGCACGGCGTGCCTGGTCACCGATCGCGCGCACCGAAGGATCGAAATCGGGTTCACGTGGTTGATCCCGAGCGCCCAGCGCTCGCGCGCGAACACCGAGGCGAAGGTTCTACAGCTCGGTCATTGCTTCGACGCGGCCCAGGCCGTGCGCGTCGAGTTCAAGACGGATGCGCGCAACGTGCGCTCGCGCGCCGCCCTCGCGCGAATCGGCGCGACCGAAGAAGGCACGCTTCGCTCCCACATGATTTGCTGGGACGGTCACCGGCGAGACTCGGTCTACTTCAGCGTCATCGACGCCGAGTGGCCGAGCGTGCGAGCGCGATTGGAGGGGTTATTGAAGACCGGTGGATCCGTTCAGCGGTGACGCACTGCGCGGCGGCGCGAACCTCGATCTGCAGCGGTTTTCGTCGCTGAACGACGAACACACTGGGGCAAGACTGACACAGTGGAATGCTCCAGCACCATTGAAGGTGTGCGTTTCACGCTGCGTGCTCCTGTTTTTCGAGCTAATTGGTTGTCGCGGCCGTCGGGCGACCGACTGCAGTTCTAGAGAGGACGAATCATGAACGGCACACTCGAATCCACGCACGATGACGAACTCTGGCATGTCGAAGTGACGTCGAACGACGTGCGCGTCGTGACGATCGAGCAGCTCGACGAAGCGTTCCAAGCTGGCGCCATCAACGAGCACACGCGCGTCTGGCAGACGGGCATGGACGCTCCGGTGAGCCTCGGAGAATTGCTCGGCTTGGGCGACGACGATGCCGGCGATGAAGCCGAAGCGTCGGGAGTCGTCGAGACCGCGAGCTTCGCCGACACCGAAGTCGACACCGCGCGCAACGTCGCGATCGCGGAGGCGCCGTCGCACTCCGCCTCCGACGAAGTGACCGCACGATACCCGACCGACGACGACACGTCGTTCGAGCAATCGTTCGCCGACGAACCGGCCTCGGCGCAAATGGCGCCGATTGAAGAGCCGGCACCGAAGGCGCCGCTGCGACAAGACACCCTCATCGGCCTCAACGCCGCAGATGACGGCGGAAGCGACGATGCTTGGGACACGGCGTCGTCGGAGCACACGCCGCTCACGAGCGCGCCGGTGGCCGTCACGACCGCAGAAGCGTCGCTCCACTCGCTCCCGCCGTTGCAGCAAGCAGGGTCGTCGAAGCTCGAGCCCTACGTCGCGGCGCCACCCGCGGTTACCGCGCCGCAGATGAATCCGTCTCGCCCGCCGCCGCTCCAGCCGCTCGCTCAGACGTTGCTCGGCGCCGCGACCGCGCCGCGCTTGCCGTCGATTCAACCCGCGCCGGAAGCTGC
>DATBBD010000222.1:0-2662 GCA_036271175.1 Polyangiaceae bacterium
GCGCGAGCGCGACGGCCGCATCGATCGCGCCGTGCTCGTGTTCCCGAAGCCGTCGCACGCGCTCTGGGAAGGGCCGGCGATCGAGAAGTTCGTGACGTCGCTTCGCGACGTCGCCACGGCGACCGGGCACCGTCCGGCGCGCGTGGCGGGGTCACTCCCGCTCTCCGCCGACATTCTTCACGGCATCCGGCTCGACGGGCCGCTCGCGAGCTTGATCGCGTTCGTGGGCGCCGCGTCGACGGTCATCTTCGTGTTCGGGTTCAGCTCGACTACGATGCTCGTGCTCGGCTCCCTGGTGATCGGCGTGCTCTGGCTCGCAGCGTCTACCGTTCTGCTCGGCGTGCGCATCAACTTCGCGAACTTCATCGCCTTCCCGATCACGTTCGGCATCGGCATCGACTACGCCGTGAACGTGATGGCGCGCTACATCCAGGACGGCAAGAGAGACGTCGCGCGCGCGATTCGTTCGACGGGCGGCGCCGTCGGGCTCTGTTCGATGACGACGATCATCGGCTATTCGTCGCTGCTCCTCGCCGAAAATCGGGCGCTGTTTCTGTTCGGTGTCGTCGCGGTGCTCGGCGAACTCGCGTGCCTGACGACGGCCGTCGTTACCTTGCCGGCGGTTCTCGAAAGCTTCAATCGACGCGGCCGCGGTTTTCCGCATTCGAACTTGCACTCGGCAACCGGCAGTTGACCCCTCCGCCCCCCCGATGCGATAGGGGGCGCAGTTTGTCCGACGCGACGCCCAGCGACGATTCGTCCGCGATACGAGGCGGCGACCCGTTCGCCGCCGGAGACCCGAGCCCGGTCGCGCCGGAAAATGCTTCGGCAAACGAAGCGGCGCGCACCGCGGGTCGCGGTGGTCTCGCCATCACCTTTGCGAAGGTCTACTTCATTCTTCAAGGGCTCGTGCAGCAAGTGGCGCTCCCGCGTGTCCTCGGGCTCGACGGGTACGGCGCGCTGTCGAGCGTGCTCTCGGCGGCGAGCATCACCTACAACCCGATCGTCACCGCGTCGATTCAGGGGGTGAGCCACGCGGTCGCGCGCGCGACGCCAGAGGAGCAACCGGCCGCGGTCCGTCGCGTGTTTGCGCTGCACGCCGCGCTCGCCGTCCTGTCGTCGGCCGCGTTTTTCGCCGCGGCTCCGTCGATTGCGGACTTCATGCACGCGCCGCACCTCGTCGCGTCGCTGCGCGTCGTCAGCCTCGTACTTCTCTTTTACGGCGTCTATTCGCCGCTCATCGGCGTGCTCAACGGCCGCCGGCGATTCGTCGCCCAAGCGTCGTTCGACGTCGTGTTCGCGACGTTCCGGACGGCGGCGCTCATCGCCGGGGGCGCCTTTCTCGCTCGCTCCGGCCGCGGCGTGGAAGGTGCGGTCACCGGATTCGTCGCCGTTGCGGGCGGCATCTTCGTCGCGTCGGCCTTCGTCGTCGGTTTCGGAAAGCGCGGGGCGGGCGGCCCTTCGGCGAAAAAGCACCTCGCTTTTCTCGTGCCGCTCCTCGCGGGGCAGGTGCTCCTCAATCTGCTCCTTCAAGCGGATTTGACGTTGCTTCGGCGCTTTGCCGGCGAGGCGGCGCAGGCGATCGGATTGCCGTCGTCGGCAGCCGATCCGCTCGTCGGCGCTTATCGCGCGACGCAGCTCTATTCGTTCTTGCCGTATCAGTTGCTCATCAGCGTCACGTTCATCCTGTTCCCGATGCTCGCCGCCGCGCACCAAGCCGGCGATCGCGCGGCGGTGACACGCTACGTCTCGACCGGCGTGCGCGTCGCGCTGCTCGTGGCCGGCGCCATGGTGAGCGTCACTTCGGGGTTGTCGGGGCCGCTCATTCGTCTGGTCTATTCCGCCGAAGCGGCGGAGCTCGGCACTCGGTCGATGCAGGTTTTGACGCTCGGATTCGGCGCGTTCGCGATCCTCGGCGTGTTCACCGCGGTGCTCTCCAGCCTGGGCAGGGAGCGCGCGGGCGCGATGGTGATCCTCGTCGCGTTCGTGCTCGTCGTCGCGTCGTGCTTCACGTGGGCGCGCGGAATGCCGTTCGGCGAGCGGATCCTCTGGCGAACGGCGCTCTCGACGTCGTCGGGGCTCGTCCTGTCCACCGTGTGTGCCGCGGTGCTCGTCTATCGAACGACGGGCACGGTGGTGTCGAAGACGACCGCACTTCGCGTCGTCGTTGCGACGGCGATCGCCATTTTTGCCGCGCGCTCGCTCCCCGCGGGCGGAAAAATCATCACCGTGGTTTTTTGTGCGGCCGTCGCGGCGCTCTACGCCGTTTGCCTCGTGGTGCTCGGCGAGATCGGCCGCGCCGACCTCACCGCGCTCGGCAACATCGCGGGCCGGGGCAGCAAGCGCTCGTCACAGTAAGAACGACACGCCGATCGAGAACGGCTGGTCGTGAAAGAACGGCGCGCCGAGGCGCAAGGTGAGGGCGACGGTGTCGTTGAAATGGAAGCGACCGCCGGCATAGAACGCGAATGGATCGAAGTCGAAGTGATGGTGCACCGGGCCCGTGTGGAAGTGAAAATCGAACCCGGGCTCGCCGAAGACCGACCACTGGCGTGCCAGCCAGAAGTTCCACTGGAGGACGACCGGCACCACGACTTCCGTCGCGGTGCCACAGTGGTTGCAAGGGTTCCCGTAGAAAAGCCAGTCGAGCCCGAAGCCGATG
>DATBBD010000223.1:0-5063 GCA_036271175.1 Polyangiaceae bacterium
CACACGCGAAAGTGGGTCATGCTCCGTTCTCCCTGGTTTGGGGCCCCGACTCCAAACGCACGATTTTTGGATGACTTCTCATGCTTCTTCAGGAGGGTTTGTTGGTGCGGATCAGGAGCACCACTGGAAATACGTCAAAAAGCGCGCCCATTGCGACCATCCCGTCGTAGCGCCGTTCGGAAAACGCGTCCGTCCATTCGCCGTCGGGAAGGCGCAACGTCGTTTCCGCGAAGCCGTCGCGACGCATCACGAGTCGCGGGGCGACGGTGACGACTTCGTCGCCGCGTTGAAACGCGACGACGCGATCGGCGTGGCGACCCTCCGCGTGGAGCGGCTCGTACGTGCCGCGCCGGTCGAAGCTCGCCGGAAATCGACGACGCACGTCGAGCGCCGTCTTGACGACCCAGAGCTTCGGAAGGCCGCTATCGGCGCGCGCCCAGATGGTTCGCGCGTCCGTGCCGGCGAGCTCGGCGAGCAAGCGGCGGCGGAGCGTGTAATCGACGGGCCGTCGATTGTCGGGGTCGACGAGGTTCAGATCCCAGAGCTCGGTCCCTTGATACAGATCCGGAACGCCGGGGGCCGTCAGAGCGATCAATTTTTTCGCGAGCCCGACGATTCGCCCCGGCTCGACGAGCGTCGCTGCGAACGACGCCACGTCGGAAGCGAGCCCGTCGTCGCCGAGCGCGCGCTCCACGAACTCCGCGAGCGCCTCTTCGTATTCCGTGTTCGGGTCTTGCCACGACGAGTGCGTCTTCGACTCTTTGACGGCTTTCGAGAGGTACGCTTGGAGCCGTGCGACGCTGATCGGGTAGGCGCCGACCCAGGTTTGATAAAACAGGTATTCGTCGTTCGGGTCGACGAGGGGGCTTCGAAACGACTGGGCGCGCGCCGACCACCGTTCGACGGCCGCCGCCCAAGCGTCGGGAACTTCGGAGAGCAAGTCGAGGCGCGCCCTCACGTCTTCGCCGCGTTTCGTGTCGTGCGTCGCCGTCGCCAGAAGCGCCTCCGGATACGCGCGTGCGCACGCCGCATTCTCGCGATGAAACGCCTCGAGTGACGTGCCGAATCGCCCCGGATCGCCGCCAACTTCGTTGAGCGACGTCAGCCGAAAATACCGATAGAACGCGGTGTCTTCCACGCCCTTGGCCATCACCGGGCCGCTCGTCTCTTGAAGCGCGAGACGGAATGCGGCGCGCTCGTCGCGGTCATCGCGAGTGCCGTCGTCGGCGCCGGAACCGAGCAAGAGGGCCGTCATGAACCCGAGCAGGGCGTCGTCGAGGTGGGGCAGCGCCGCGCGCACGGCTCGCATCGTTTCTTGTACGACGCGCTCGTCTTCGGGGCGCGACGACCCTTCGGAAGGACGAAAATACGTCCGGTAGACCGGTAACCGGGCGAGAAATTCGGTGACCAGCGCTTCGAGCTCGGGACGCGTCGTGTCGCGCAATTGCCAGCGACGCTTCACGTTGCGCTCGAGCAGAGCGACGAGCTTCGCGACGTCGGCGGAAAGCGACGTGGCCATGACGAGACGCTTCGCGTCGTACGCGACGTTCGCGAACGTCGCGGCTCTGCCGGTGAACCGCGCGTAGAGCTCGGTGAGCGGGGCTTCGCCTGCGGGGTCGATGAAGAGCCCTTCGAGTCGATTCAAAAAGTCGTAACCCGTCGTGCCGTGCACCGGCCACGACGGCGGAAGCCGTTCGTCGGGTTCGAGGATTTTTTCGACGAACACGTACGCCGACGGACGAAAATGCGAGAGGCGTTTCAAGTACGCTTCCGGATCACGGAGACCGTCGATATGGTCGACGCGAACGCCGTCGACGCTGCCGTCCTCGAGCCACGACAGGATCACGGCGTGCGTATCGCGGAACACGTCGTCGCGGTCGGCTCGGAGCGCAGCGAGCGAGTCGATGTCGAAGAAGCGCCGATAATTGCGGCGCGCCGCGCCAGAACGCCAGAAGCAGAGCCGGTAATGTTGCTCTTCGAGCACGCCGTCGAGAAGTTCCGGCGATGCGTTGATGCGGTCGAGCGCCGCGTCGACGCGCGACGCATCATTGAGAGCGTCGTCGAAGAGACGGCGCACGGTCTCGGCGCGAACCGGAAACTCTTGCCCGTCGAGCGTCACCGCGAGCGTCTGGTCGGCGCGAACGACTTTGATTTTTCGCTGCGCGACCAAGCGTCCGTATCGATCCGGGAGCGTCGGGACCAGCACCTTGTGGAAGAGCTCGGGCGCCGCGGGCTCCCAGTCGATGTCGAAATACTTGGCGTATTTGCTGTCCACGCCGCGTTCGAGCACGTGCCACCACCACGGGTTGTCGCGGCCTGCGAGCGCGAGGTGGTTCGGCACGATGTCCTGGATCTGTCCGAGCCCATGCTCGCGGAGGGCGCGAACGAACGCAGTGCGCGCGTCGTCCCCGCCGAGCTCGGCGTTGACGCGCGAAGGGTCGACGCCGTCGTAACCGTGTGCGCTGCCCGGCGCGGCTTGCAGAGACGGCGAAACGTAGACATGGCTCACGCCGAGGTTGGCGAGATAACCGACAACCTGAGTGGCCTCATGAAAGCCGAACTCGGCGCGGAGTTGCAGGCGATACGTCGCGCGAAGCGAGCGCGGAGCGGGCGGAGCATGGGGCGACATCGGAACTCATTCGTGCTCGTTCATCCGCAGGAACACCTGAATCGAGCGCTCGGGCACGGTGACCGTCGTGCCGGCGGCGCGCGTCGTGGCGCCGGGCTCGGCCGTGGCGTCGTGAGTGTCGAGGGCGAGCGCCCAGTTTTCCCCCCAACCCGCCGGTGGAAACGTGAACTCGGTGTCTTCGGGCTCGCCGTTGAAGAAGACGAGGAGCGAGTCGTCGGTGATTTTCTCTCCGCGCTCGCCGGGCGACGGAATTTCTTCGCCGTTCAGGAAGACGCCGAGGGAGCGAACGAGCGCCTCGTTCCAATCGGCGTCGCCCATGAGCTCGCCGTTTGGTTTCAGCCAGCCGATGTCGCTCACGCTGGAGCCGTGGATCGGTTGCCCCTGGAAGAAGCGGCGCCGGCGTAGCACCGGGTGCTTGGCGCGAAACGCGATGAGCCGGCGCGTGAACGTGAGTAGCGACTCGTCGACCGTCGCCCAATCGAACCAGGTGAGCTCGTTGTCCTGACAGTAAGTGTTGTTGTTACCGTGCTGCGTGCGGCCGAGCTCGTCGCCGCCGAGGAGCATCGGAACGCCCTGCGACAAGAACAACGTCGCCAGGAAGTTGCGTTGCTGACGCCCGCGAAGCTCGACGATCGCCGGATCGTCGCTCGGGCCTTCGGCGCCGCAATTCCACGACCGATTGTGCGATTCGCCGTCGTTGCCGTCCTCGCCGTTCGCCTCGTTGTGTTTCTCGTTGTAGCTGACGAGATCTTTCAAGGTGAAGCCGTCGTGGGCGGTCACGAAGTTGATGCTCGCGAGCGGGCGGCGCCCGGCATCGCCGTACAGGTCGGAGCTGCCGGTGATGCGGTACGCGAATTCCGCGAGCGTCGCGTGCTCGCCGCGGACGTAGTCGCGCACCGTGTCTCTGTATTTGCCGTTCCACTCCGTCCACAGCGGCGGAAATTGCCCGACTTGGTAGCCGCCTTCCCCGACGTCCCACGGTTCGGCGATGAGCTTCGCCTGACTGATGATCGGATCTTGCTGGATCAAATCGAAGAACGCCGACAATCGATCCACCTCGTGGAGACCGCGCGCGAGCGTCGCGGCGAGATCGAAGCGAAACCCATCGACGTGCATGTCGGTGACCCAATAGCGAAGGCTGTCCATCACCAGCTGCAGCACGTGCGGCTGGCGCATGTTCAGCGTGTTCCCGGTTCCGGTGTAGTCCTGGTAGTAGCGCGGGCCGTCCTTGCTCGGCCGGTAGTACGCGGCGTTGTCGATTCCCTTCATCGACAACACCGGACCGAGGTGGTTTCCCTCCGCGGTGTGGTTGTACACGACGTCGAGGATCACCTCGATGCCTGCCGCGTGGAGGGACTTCACCATTTGCTTGAACTCCTGGACTTGGTTGCCGCGCTGTCCGGAGCTCGCGTACTCGTTGTGCGGCGCGAGAAACCCGATCGAGTTGTACCCCCAATAATTTCTCAGGTTCCGCTCCACCAGAAAATGGTCGTGCACGAACTGATGAACGGGCTGGAGCTCGACCGTCGTGACTCCGAGGCGCGTCAGATGCCGAATCACTTCGGGCGAACCGAGCGCCGCGTACGTGCCGCGCATGTCTTCGGGCACTTCGGGATGGAGCGCGGTGAACCCTTTGACGTGGAGCTCGTAGATGATCGTCTTGTGCCAGGGCGTGCGCGGCGGTCGGTCGTGCGCCCAATCGAACCAGGGGTTCGACACGATGCTGCGCGGGACGAACGGAGCGCTGTCGAGGTCGCTCCGCGTGAGATCGTCCGTGCCGTCGAGAGCGTACGGGTACACCGCCTCGTTCCACTCGACTTGCCCCTCGAACGCTTTGCCGTACGGGTCGAGGAGGAGCTTCGCGGGGTTCGTGCGATGGCCGCGTTCGGGATCCCACGGCCCGTGGACTCGAAAACCGTAGCGTTGACCGGGCCCGACGTTCGGGATGTAGCCGTGAAAACAGAGCGCCGTGCTCTCCGGCAAATCGACGCGCGTCTCGTTGCCGTCGTCGTCGAAAAGGCAAAGCTCGATGCGCTCGGCGATGCTCGAAAAGAGCGAAAAATTGGTTCCCGAGCCGTCGTAGTGAGCCCCGAGCGGATAAGGGGCGCCGGGCCACACGTTCATGCGGACGCGCACTGCACGCTCGGTGCCAAACGCACAGTGAGGCTCGAATAAACGCGAATGGGGAACGACCGGAGCGGCGACAATCCACGGTGGTCGTGACAAAACGCGACGCGCCGCGAGCAATGTGTGGCATCGACTGACGCGTGGTGAGAGGAGGCGCACGAGTCGGGGAGAGCCTTGTCGACGACGTTCCGGTCGAATCAGGTGCCCCCAAAACAAAAGCTGCATCCGGTGCGCGACGAGCGCGTGAGCGACGCGGAGCGACCGCGTTCGCAGCATGGGCGTTCGCTCCGCTCTCTCTGCTGAGCGT
>DATBBD010000224.1:0-16234 GCA_036271175.1 Polyangiaceae bacterium
AGTCGCCGTAGCGAACGTTCGGGTTCCCGAAGTCGAAGTACGCCAAAAAGCCGAGCACCGTGAACGCGATGCCGATGCGCTTCAGCGTCTTCTCCGAGAGCCGCTCGCCCAGCTTTAGCCCGCGCGCTTCGATTACCAGGAGCCCCGCCGCCGTCAGCGCCAGGCCGATGCGGAAGTAGTCCATCGACGCTTGCCACTCGTCGTGCCCGAAGATGTTCCGCCCGAGGAAGTTGAACCTCCACTCGTGGAACAGGAAATCGAGCGGGCTGAAAGCGGCGAAGGCGAGGGTCAGAGAATGAAAGAGCATGACTTCTCGATCGAAAGCGGACGGAAACGTCGGCGGCACACTACTTCGCACTTCCGCTGGGTCGATAGTGAATCTGCGCGTCGCGCCTCGGTTCTCGGCCGTCACTCCCCCGTTACGGGCCACAAAGAGAGCGAGGCCGGGTGCGTCGTTACGCACCCGGCCTTCGCCGTTGATCGCCCCGTTGCCCGGCTTACGCCGAGGTGGCTACCCGAACCCGACGCCGTGAGGCGCCGCGTATTCGGGAGAGCGTTCGTCCTGCGGGTGGGGCTAACACCCGGTCATGCGCCGAAGCGCACGGCAGGACGGCAGACTACCCCGGACGAACCTCCGGTTTTGGGGAACAACTACTGTTCATGCTGCTGCCACCTCCTCCGGGTTATACCCGGACACCCCTCGGGGCTCCCGAGCCCAAAAACCAAGTACCGCTTTGTCGGGCGTCGCTGGCCCTCGAGCAGAAGCCTCGGTGTGGGGTGTTTTCTGTTCTTGAGCCACGCGGGCTCAACGGTCGAATGCTGGATGCCGGGGTGCTCCCCAGCCGGATTATTCCGAGAGCATGTGCTCTACCCTGCACGTTGGTTCAGAGTTACCACGGGTCTTCACCGCGTGCCAAGCGACGACAGAGCAACACCATAAATCCATAATGTTTTCGCTTATTTATTTGGCTCCCTGTCGTCGCGAAGTACCGGCGGTTCGCCGCTCGTTCTCGCGCTTCGAAGGGTCCACTGAGGTCGCAAATCGCTCTCGAGCGACGTCTCCGGGCTCGCGACGTCGAAGATGCGCGCCTCGCAAGATTCGAGGCGCGTTCGGAATCCGACGGTGCGCTCCGTGATGCACCCATTCGACCGCGCGCTCGCCAAGCGCGCGCTCCTCGCGATGGTGATCGCGCTCGTCCTCACTGCGACCATCATGGTGGTCACAGACGAAGCCGCGAGCACGCCGGGCATGCGTGCGGCGCGGCTCGCCGCACTGAGTCCACTCGTCGCCGCTCTCGGCGCGCTCGCCGTCACCGCGCACGCGCGAGCACGCGGCGAGCTGCGCGCGCTCGAAGCGCTGGGCGCCACGCCGCTCCGCGCCGCCTTCGGCGCCGCCCTCGCCGCGTGGCTCGTCGGTGCGCTCGGCATCGTCGTGCTCGTCGCTCCCGGAACCGACGGCGCGAGTCTCTTTCCCGCCGTTCACCCGATCGCGAGTTGGATCATGGATTCCAGCGGCAAATTCGCGACTGCTGCCGGCGCGGTCGTCTTCGACGATGGTCGCATCGTTCTTTCGAACGCGACCGCCGTTCATGCAGCAGCGTCACCGCGCGCGTGGGCCGCGCTCCCGTGTCTCGCGCCCATCGCGCTCACCGCGCCGGTCTGGGCGATCCTTCGACTCGGTGCGCTCGCACGACTCCTCAGTGCGAGCGTCTGTGCCGCCGCGGTGATCGCCGTGCTCCATGGCATCGCCGCCGGCCTGCTCGCTCCGCTCGCCGGCCTCGTCGCCGGCTTGCCCCTCGCGCTAGCGCTCCGCGCCGCGCGCTCGTGACGTTGCGCCGATGCGCGACGTCTCAATCGGCGGATGCGGAGTCTTCGGGCTTCTTCTTGCGAAGCAGTGCCGCTTCGAGCCCGACGCGGACGCGCTTCCTCTTCTTCAACTGCTTGCGCTTGCCCGGAGTGGCGAGCCACTCGTGCTTCATCCGGACGGTCCAGACTGCTCGATTCGACATGATGCGGAGGCCGTCTTTAGCGGGGAAGCAGTCGATGTTCAAGGCATTGTCGCGTTGGACGCGCGGGACGCACCCGCCGCGCACCCTCGTCGCTGCTCGCCGGCCCGCGGGCGGCACCCCAAAAACCAACGCCGGCCTTTCTCGAGGCTGGCCCAAATCCACCGATCGGCGCGGCGCATAGCCCCTGGGACCTTGCCGCCGGCCGGGCCTGAATCGTCGAAGTTTCGGTGACTTGACGACGGGGCGTGCGTTGGGGTACGTGCTCCGTGCGTTGAATATGAAAATCATTTTCATATCAGCGGGTCGGCACCCAATCGCCGTCTCGATGCTCGCCGGCGTGGCCGCGCTCTTGCTCGGCGCCTGCGGCGCGAGCGCCGTCGTTCACCCGACCGCGCAAGACGCCGAATGGGCGTCCGCGAAGTGGCCCGGCACCACGGTGGGTGAGCTCGAGACGGGGCGCGCGCTCTACACTTCCAAGTGCGCCGGCTGCCACCGCTTGCCGGATCCGAACGCGAAGACGCCGGAGCAGTGGCCCACCGTGGTCGACGAAATGGCGGACCGCGCGAAGCTCACCGCCGCCGATCGCGACTTGATGCTGCGCTACCTCAGCTCGGCGAGTGAGCGGCTTCGAGAGAGCGGCGGGAACGGCTGAGAACGCTGCGGCCGTCCGAGCATCGGATCGGCGCGCACCATGTGTTCCGTGCCGCTCAGCGCGCGCTACTCGGGCCGCGCCGTCCCCGCGCGAGCGACACCGGCTAAGGTGGCAAGCAGCGCAATTTGCCGTGCATTGTCCTGTACGGCAATCTGCCGTGAATCGTCCTGTGCGGCAATCTGCAGTATCATGGAGCATGGCTCGCGAACCGACTACCGCACGCCTCGAAGCGCGCTTGCCCGCGGACGTGCACAAGCTGCTCAAGCGCACGGCAGAGATTCAGGGCCGTAGCTTGACGGACTTCGTCGTCGCCGCCGCGCACGAGGCGGCATGCCGGGCGATCGCAGAGGGGCCCCGATCGACTTCCGCATCAACAGCGGGTTTCGGGTCCGATGTCCGTATCGGTCGATTTGAACTGTAACTGCAATTATTACGCTAGCCCTTCTTTATCGACCGCTTACGAACCGGGGGCGAGCAGAAGAAAGACACCGTTACTCGTCAAAGCCCCCACGGTGGCCCCGTTGAAGCATTAGACTGACTCTTGATGGCCAACGCGCTGAAGAAGCCCGTCGAGACGAAGGCGTCGAAGAAGGCGTCGCGGGAAGAGTACGTCCCGCCTTCGGCCGTAGCGCTCGAAATGCTCGAAGCGGGGTTGAAGAGCGCTCGCGAGAGCCCGCTCGTGTACCTAGGCGAGTTTTCGAAATACGCCGAAGACGAATAGCGACTCGCCGTCGTGGGGTGGACTCTGGAATTTACCGCGGACGCGGCAAAGACACTCTCGTTTTTGAGTGCCGATCCGAGCCAGCTCGCTCGCGCCAAAGCGGTCAAGAAGGCGCTTGGGTGGCTTGAGGTCAATCCTCGTCACCAGGGGCTCAACACGCACGAATTCAAGGGCACGGATTGCCCTCACGGCGGCAAGCTCTTCGAGGCGTACGCGCAAAACAACACGGCCGGCGCCTACCGGATCTTCTGGTGCTACGCGCCGGCTCCGGCGCAACGGACGATCGTGATCGTCGCGATAACGCCGCATCCGTGAGCAAGGGATCGTCGTTTCAGCTCGCCATCAGCTACGCATAGCGCTCCGTCATCCGAGCCCGGAGAGCACCGTGGCGCGCGATTTCCCGGGGGGCGCGGGTAGTAATGATTACTACCCCTGGCGCCCTTCAATCGACGTAGCCGCCCCGGTTTTCGTCGCTTCCCCCGATCGCGAATCCAGCGTGTTTTCTAAGTCGGGGTGAGAGGATTTGAACCTCCAACAACCTGCACCCAAAGCAGGTCCTCTACCAGGTTGAGGTACACCCCGCGGGGGCGCGGAATATAGAGGCGGGACCCGGCTCGGGCAAGCGGCGCGATGCGGGCCGCCGGAGTTCTCGTCGGGCGCCCGACCGTATTCAGTCGGGGATGCGCTCGAGTGTGACGTCGAGGCGGATGGGGTCGCTGCCTTTGGCGACGATGATGGTGTCGAAGGGGAAGTAGCCGTCGCGTTCGACGCTGATGCGATGCTCGCCAAGGGGGAGGCGAACGCCGTGGGCGGCGACGTAGGCGAGGGGGCCGATGTATTCCTCGTCGATGGTGACGCTGGCGTCGGCGGGCGCGTGATGGACGCGCACGACGCTGAGGCTGACGGCTGCGCGGAGGCCGGTGCCGCACGCGGGGGCGAGCAACGAGAGGAGCGTCGCTGCGAGGGCGAGGCGAAGGCGCGGGTTCATTCCCATTCGATGGTCGCCGGGGGCTTCGAGCTGATGTCGTAGGCGACACGATTGATGCCGCGGACCTCGTTGATGATGCGACTCGAGAGGCGTCCGAGTAGATCGTAGGGAAGGCGCGCCCAGTCGGCGGTCATGGCGTCCGTCGATTCGACGGCGCGTACGATGCACGTCTCTTCGTACGTGCGATCGTCGCCCATGACGCCCACGCTCTTCACGGGCAAGAGCACCGCGAAGACTTGCCAGAGCGTCTCGTAGAGACCGGAAGCGCGAATCTCCTCTTGAACGATGCGGTCCGCTTTGCGGAGCACTTCGAGGCGCGGCGCGGTGACTTCGCCGAGGCAGCGCACGGCGAGGCCTGGGCCGGGAAACGGGTGTCGCCAGAGCACGTCGTGAGGGAGGTCGAGGGTCGCGCCGGCGCGACGCACCTCGTCCTTGAAGAGCTCGCGCAAGGGTTCGATGAGCGAGAGCTTCATGCGCTCGGGAAGCCCGCCGACGTTGTGATGCGTCTTGATGACGGCGCTCGGTCCGCGGACGCTCACGCTCTCGATGACGTCGGGATAGAGCGTGCCTTGAACGAGATATTTCGCGTTCGGGATCTTGTGCGATTCCTCGTCGAAAATCTCGATGAACAGGTTGCCGATGATCTTACGCTTGCGCTCGGGATCGGTCACGCCGGCGAGCGCGTCGATGAAGCGCTGGCGCGCGTCGATCGCGATGAGGTTCACGTGGAGCTCGTCGCGCATGACCTTTTGAACCCGCTCGAACTCGCCGTGGCGCAGCATGCCGTTGTCGACGAAGATGCACACGAGCCGATCGCCGAGCGCGCGATGCGTGAGCGCGGCAGCGACGGCAGAGTCGACGCCGCCCGAGAGCGCACAGATCGCGCGCTCGTCCTTGCCGACTTTGCTCCTGATGGCGTGAATCGCTTCTTCGACGAACGCGCCGGGGGTCCAGTTGGGTTCGAGCTTTGCGACGTCGAAGAGAAACGCGCGCAGCACTTCGGTGCCGCGCGGAGTGTGCGCGACCTCGGGGTGGAACTGGATGCCGTAGAAGCGGCGCTCGGGATCGGCGATCGCCGCGAGCGGTGCGTTGTCGCTCTTGCCGATCGAGTGAAACCCGCGTGGTAACCCGGTCAAACTGTCGCCGTGGCTCATCCACACCGTGAGCTCTTCGTCCTTTTCGAACGGCAGAAAAATCCCCTCGCGTGAGAGAACCTTGAGCTTCGCGGGCCCGTACTCGCGTGCGTCCGCGGGCTCCACTTTGCCGTCGAGCTGGTGAGCCATGAGCTGCTCGCCGTAACAAATGCCGAGCACCGGTAACCCGAGCTCGAACAGCGCCGGGTCGCTCTTCGGCGAGCCCGCGTCGTAAACACTCTGCGGTCCGCCCGAGAGAATGATCGCTGCCGGTGCAATCTTTCGAATCGCGGTAACCGAAATCGTGCCCGGGTGAATCTCGCAGTAAACCTGAGCTTCACGCACGCGGCGCGCGATGAGCTGCGTGTACTGGGCACCGTAGTCGAGAATGAGAACCGTCTGCCGCGACGACATGCGCCTCGTTAGCATGACGCGAGGCGGCGGAATACCTGAGAAGGTCGATTCGGGCAAAGGTCTCGCGTCACGGCGCAAGACACGTCAGAATCGCATCTCCGTAGGGCCTCGCCGCGGTCTTCGTCCGAGAACCACCATGCGCGCTTCGCTTCTCGTCTCCTCGGTCGCTCTCGGATTGTCGCTCACCGCGTGCGGGACGTCGGGCAGTCCATTGGACACGACCGGAGCGGTGGCCCAGGTTCGACAAGACATCGTCGACGGCAAGGTCGATAGCGGGACCACCGGGGTGGTCGGATTGGTAGTGTATTTCCCCGATCAGGGGCTGCTCGGCGTGTGCAGCGGCTCCTTACTCGCGCCGAATCTCGTGCTCACGGCGCGACACTGCGTGTCGCTCGAGGGCAACACGCCAGTCGAGCAAGTGACGTGCGGCGTCTCGACGTTCACGACGACGGGGCAGAACGACCTCTTGCTCGTGTCGCCTTCGACGACGCTTCCCATGGGGCCGCAAGATCCGAACTACTTCCACGGCGCCGACGTGCGCGTCTCGCCCGGGAGCTCTGACTTGTGCGGCAACGACGTCGCGATGGTCATCCTCGAGGGCTCGGGAATTCCGGCGAGTCGCGCGAAGCTCGTCACGCCACGGCTCGACTCGCCGCCGAACCCCGGCGACCCGTTCGACGCAGTCGGTTACGGGCGGACCGCGGCCGACGCGTCCGATTCGGCAGGCACGCGCATGCGCGGCGACGGCTACTCGGTGCAGTGCACCGGTCTCGATTGTGAAAGCGCCGACACGGTTCGTCCGACCGAGTGGGCGAGCAACGACGTGCGCACTTGCCCGGGCGACTCGGGTGGCGCAGCGCTCGACGCGAACGGCCGCGTGATGGGCGTCGTCTCGCGCGGCGGCACGAATTGCCTCGGCGGCGTATTCAGCAACGTGTCGTCGTTTCGCGACTTCATCGTGAGCACGACGCTCGATGCGGCGAAGCTCGGGGGTTACACCGCGCCGTCATGGGCTCTCGCCGACGGCGGCGGCACGTCGGCCGCCACGGTGACGCCGGTCGACGACGCCGGCAGTGGAACCGATTCGCCCCTCGGGCAAGCGTGCGCGAGCTCGTGTGCCGACGGCTACGCTTGCTACTCCGCGAGCGGCACGCCACCGGGGGTGTGCGTGCCCCGATGTAGCGCCGCGGATTCGACATGCCCCGCGACTTACACGTGCAGCACGTCGATCGGCGCATGCGTTCCGAACGGCGATGGCGCGTCGACCGGTAGCTCCGGCAGTTGCGCCGTATCCTCGGTGCCCGCAAACGGAACCGCGGCGGCGTACGTCGTCGTTCTCTTCGGGCTCCTGCTCGTCGAGCGTCGCCGCGTGCGCCGCGCTTAGCGCGCGCCGGTCACCACCAAGACGTGGCGGTCGGCGGCGAAGACGCGATGGGCGAAGTCGCGGAGTGAGCCGAGGTCGGGGCGCTTGGCCTCCGCGTGCGCGAGCCAGAGCCGCACGAGGCGCTGGCGTGGATCGGCCGCAGCACCCGCCGACGCTCGGTCGAGGGCGGCTCCCGCGGCGCTGACATCGTCGGCGGTTATCGCGCCGTCGGCGAGTCGACCGAGGAGCGCGCGCACTTGCTCGGCCGCCTGGCGCGCGGACTGCTCGGGGCCGGTCACTTCGACGACGATCGCCGCGGCATCGCGCCCGCCGAGCAACGTCGCTTCGGCGCTCACGGCGAGCCCCGGCAGCGCGACGGCGTGATCGAGCCACCCGCTCGGACGGTTCAGCAGGTAAACGAACCACTCCGCCTCTCGCGGCACCTCGTGCGACGCGGGGAGCGGGATGGAGACGGCGACGATGGCTTTCGAACCCGGCGGAGCCGCCGCGGCGGGTTTGGTCTCGTAGCGCCCCGGCAATGCGACCACCTGGGTGGTCGCTGGACAGGCGCTCGCCGCCGTCCGCGCTGGTTCGAGCCATCGCTCGAGCTCGACGCTGAACGCGGCGTTCTGATCGGGGCTGAAATTCGCGATCGTGGCCAGCCGAAGCGGCCCTCGCACGAGGGCTCGCCGCCGGGTGTCGATGGTGTGGATCGGGAGCCCGGTGAGCGATTGAAAGGTTCCACGCGGATCGAGGAGGCTCGGCCGTTTGGGGGCGAGAGCGTCGAGCGCAATCGGCCAGAGAGCGTCGGTTTCGGGGACGAGCTCCGACTGCACCTCTTCCTTCACCAACCCGGCGGTGAAATCGCTGATCGCGGCCGTCGCGAAGACGGAGCCGAGAGCGTCGGCGACGCGTGCGGCGTGGGCCGCCGCCGATTCGCGCGCCAAACGCGGCGCGTGCGCGACCAGGCCGATGCCATAACCGGAGGCCCACGGTTCGATGCGCACGTCGTCGACCATCGCGTTCTCTCGCGACAGCGTCCGGACGGCGAGCGCGGAAGAGCCCGCGTCCATCGCCGATTCCATCGACGTCGCGCAGGGGCTCGCGAGAAGCGCCCAGAGTTCGCCCTGTCCGGCTTCGACGGCGCCGTGGAGCTCGACCGTGGAGCGTGCGCGGTCGCGACGGGCTTCGGCGAATCGTGCGGCAAACGTCGTGGTCGAAGCCGGATCGCCGCCGTAGCTCACGAAGAGTCGCGACGGCCCGGCCTCCAAGGTGCCGCCCAGCGCCTGCCAGGCTGCGACGTCGGCAGCGGCGCGAGGGTCCGCCGATTCCAGCACGCCGCGGTCGAGCTCGAACCCGCCGCCACGGGCACTCGCGAGAGCGCGCGACGCTTCGTCGGCCACGAGCGCGGCCACGGCGGCGACCGTGCGGTCGGCCCCTTCCGCGTCGGACGGCGCCGGGCTCAAGTCGACGCGGAGACACGCGCCGCGCGGGCGCACCACGGCGGCGACGCCGTCGATGTTCCACGCCGGTTCGAGCGACGCCGCGTGAACGACGAGCGGCGAGCCGCGTTCGCCGAGAGCCCGCGCGGCGGCGAGCGCGCGCGCCGGGTCGCCGAGCCGGAGCGCGACGCTCAGCGCATGGGCGTCGCCGGGCGTCGCCGAGACGCCGATGACGTCGTTCTGCGGCCACGGATCGGACGGCGCCCCGGAGGGCCACGACGCGGTGTCGTCGAGCGCGTCGCTCGCCGCGTCGAGCACGCGCGCGCTGCCCACGGCCGCGAACGCGACGTTGCCCGTCGCGTAGATCGCGCGGCGGTAGCGCTCGAGGTCGGCGAGCGACGGATCTCCGGGCGCGGCTGCGGCGCCAAGATCGCCGGTGCAATCGGCGACCGCGCGCGCCGCAGAGCTCGACAAGAGACGAACCTGCGGTCCTGCGTGAGCGAGCGCCGCAATCTTGGCCCGCTCGGCGTCCTTTAACGGTGTGGCGAGCGCGGCGTTCACCGAGCGAACGAATGCCGCCGCGTCCTCGGAAGTACGAGTCCAGGTGCCGAGCACGAATCCACTGCCGCTCACGCGCGAGTCGAGCGGCTGAGCGCCGGCAGGCATGCGCTCGGCCAACAGCGCGGCGAGCCACGGCGACGCGGCAGCTCCGAGATCGTGCACGACCGCGACGCTGATCGCGGAAAACGGATCTCCGTCTCTCGACACGAGGGCGATCTTCGGGTGGCTGCCGGCGGCGCGAACCTGAACGGGGGACGCGTTTTGCTCGGCGCCGGGTCCGACATTCGAACGGGCGCCGCCCGAACCGCAACCTGCGAGACCGAACGCGAGCGCGGCGGTAATTCCGAAAAGAGGCAACCGTCCCCGAGGGCCGACGCTACGCCGCACCCAGCCCGTCTAAACGACCGGGCGCATTTGTGCAACGAATGCCGACTCCGGGCACGCCCGGACGCGGCCGGAACTTGGGTCGCCGCGGACGTTCACGCCGGCGCGGCAATCACGCCGCGATGCGGCGCTTGACCAGCTCCTGAAGCCGCCCCTGGATCTTGTTTTTCTTCGAATAGACCGTCTTCAAGCTGATCCCCATCTTTTCGGCGATCTGTTCGGCGTCGAGCTCCTCGCGGCAATAAAGGTCGAGGAACAGACGATCCTTCACGGTGAACTCGGTCACGAGCTCGGACACCAGGCGGACGCGTTCGCGAAAGTCGCACCGCGTGAACGCGTCGACATCGCTCGAGACGAACGCCTCCGGATCGAACTCCGTCTCGGACAACGGTTCACGCCGGCGGCGCCTCAGAAAATCGTACGCGGCGCGCGACGCGAGCAGCGTGAGCCACGAGCTCAAGCGAACGTTGCGTTCCGGAGCGAAGGCTCTCAACTTCGCCTTGTCGTTCGAGAGAAGCTCGAGGTGAAACGCCGCCTCGATTTCGCGAACGTCTTCCGAACATCCGTGTCGGCGGAAACGCGCGACGACCTTGGTGATCGACGCGCCGATGAGGCGACCATACGAGCGGACGAACGTCGGCCATGCCGAAGTGTCGTCGGAGAGGAGGCGATCGAGGAGCGCGAGCTCCTCCAATCGGGTGAGCTGCAGATGAGGCGCGGTTGGACGAATTTCGGGAGTGGGCATGGCTGGGTTCGACGCTTCCGGTTCGGGTTCGGAAGCCCTGTTGAGCAGCTGCCGTGCCGCGCCGTAACTGGTTGAAATGGTTACTAAATAAATGGATCGAGGCCCCGTCACAACGTGACGCGAGACGCGTCACCGTTGCGGATCCCCGAGCCCAATTACGCTGGATGCCGGGCCTTTCTACCCACCCTCGTTGCGATCGATGCGGGCTCCTCATCACGGTAGCCCGGTGCCCGGAGAAGCGTCTCGGTGGAGCGACGTGCTAGCTTCGGAACGTTTTGCCGCCGCGTCTCAAAGCGTTCTTCCTTCTAGCGCTCGCTTTGATCCGCACGCTCGTGCGGCGCGCCTTCGGCGGAGGACGCAACGGCTTCCGCACCTTTCGCGACAACTACGCTGCCGACGGCCTCACGCCGGTCACGCCCGAACAGCGCGCGCAACTGGCGGGGTTCGGCCGCTGCATCGCTTGCGGGCTCTGTGATCGTGGCGAGGGCCCACGCATCGCGCGTTCACGGGGCGAATACCACGGCGTGATGGAGCTGATGCTCGCCGCGAGCCGGAGCATGCCGGACTTTGGCGCGGCGGCGCTGGCGTTTGCCCACGTCCCCGACGAAGTGCTCGCCGAAAAGGAACGTGACTGCCCCACGTGCGTGCCGATGCGCGCCGTCGCGGAGTTCGTTCGTGCGAAAGCGCCCGACGCGCGGGTCTCGCTGCCGGTGCTCAGCGGACCAGGGTGAGGCGAGGGGCGGCGGCGAACGCGGCGAGATGGCCGCTCTCTTCGCCGGTGTAGACGCTGCATTGTTCGTCGACGCGCAGCAGATCGGGGATGAGATCCGACGGCAACGTACCGATGATGTCGCCGTCGCGGGGGCGCACCACGTACACTTGATGTTGCGGCACGAAGAGCGCGCCGCTTCGCAGAACCGGCTCGAGGCGTCGCGGCTGATCCGCGCCGGCGCTTCCCGAAAAAACGTGGTTGTAACGGATCGCTCCGGTCGCGCCGTCGAGGCAGAGCAAGACGCCGCCTCCCGAGTTAGCGAGGACGAGCTTGTCGACGACGAGGAACGACGCGAGCGGCGCGAGCAGGCCAGGCGCGTGCTCCCACGCCGGAGCCGCGTTCTTGCGGTGGAAGGCGCGGACGCCGGTTCCGCTCGCGTCCCTCGTCGCGACGGCGACGAGATCGCCGACGACGAGCGGCGCTTGGCCGGCGAGCGGCGCTTCGTCGAACGATGCGCTGAAGCGCACCTCGCCCGTCCAGACGTCGATGTGGTGGAGGCGCGACGTGCCGCCCGGGGTTCCACTGACGACGAACGCCGAGTCTTGGTCGAGGGACATCGCGTGCGAAAACGGCGAGCGGTCGCGCACGCGCCAGACCACGTCGCCGGTCGCGACGTCGAGGGCCGCGAGCGTCGAATCGCCGCCGGTGACGAGGAGCAACTTCCCGGCGCGGCGCATCTTGTACGCCGCCGGCCGTCGTCCCGAGTGACGCCAGCGGACGTCGCCGGTGACCAGGTCGAGCGCGGTGATCGAGCGGTCGCCCTCGGCGACGACGAGCACGCGCGGCAGACCCGGCGTGTGCACGACTGCGCCCGTCGCTCCCCCCGCGGCGCGCGGCGCAATGCGCGTCGAAAATCGAATCGAGCCCGTGTCGAGATCCCGGAGGACGATCTTGCCGTCGGGTTCGATCCTCGCGATCCCCGACGGCGTCGCGACGCTGCCGCCGCGAAGTGCCGGCGCTCGCCAGAGCACGGTGCCCGTGTTGCGATCGAGACACGCGATTTCCCGCGAGGCGCCCACGACGATGCGCTCGCCGCACAGAAACGTGGACTTCAGATCGACGTTCGGAACCGTCGCTACCCAGCGCGGCACGAACCGCATCTTGCCGCCGTGCGCCCAAGCCCCGCGCGCGCTCGACGCGAGCCCGCGACGCGGCGCGAACGAGCGGTAACTGTCGGGCTCGGGGTTGGTGACCGAACCTTCTTCGGCCATTTCTTCGACGCGATCGGCGAGCGCGTCGACCGCGCCGGCGAGACACTTCAGGCGCAGGTTGCGCTCCTGCTTGAAGTCGTGGGCACGAAAAGTCTCGACCAGGCGCCGCGCGAAGCCGACGGTGGCGCCCGCGAAATCGGCGGCCTCGATCGCCGGGAACGTGATCGACTTGGTCTCCCCGCCGCCATATCCACTGCTCACGGTGACGTCGAGCGGACCTTCGCCGGGTCCGCGACGCACGCCGACGCGAAAATCACCCAACTGAATGCGACGAAAAATCGCGCGCCCCGCCGTCGCTGCGTCGAGCGCTTCCTCGGCGAGCTCGCGGAGACGTTCGGCGACGAGGAATGGATAGGCCCCGGGAATGGTCGCCGTGCGCTCGCGCACCGTCACCGAAACGTCACCGCGCACGAGGAGCGCGTGCAGATCGGCGCGCTCGACGGCCGTGCCGCGGAGCTCCGGCGTTCGCGATTTCGTCGCGCGCCGAAAATCGGCGGTGACCCCGAGCGAGAGCCCGCCGCGCGGCGTGGTCGTGAACGCTACGCGAACGCGGTCACTCACCGGTCGATGCACCGGCGGCCAGTGATTCTCGAGGGCGCTGCGCGCGGCGATCAGCGCGGCCTTCGTGATGTCCGGCGTGTTCGCCGGCACTTCGGCGTCCGACAGCGCGGAGAGGAGACCGGAGCGGAGCGCGGCGAGGGCGACCGGGCGCTCGTGGACCGCGACTTCCGGAGCAGGGCCCGAACGGAACACCGTGACCCGGACGTCGTCCGCGGTGCGTTCCAGCGCGAGCTCCCACACATCGTCGTCCGCGTAGAGCTGGACGATGGCTCTTTCGGTGCGTCCTTGCGCGAGATTCGCGACGGCGTGCGCCGTTTCCGCGAGGAGCGAAAGGGCGAAGCCGTCCGAAATTCGAGCGGTGATGTTGACGCCATCGACGATGACGTCGAACAAGCCGTAAAGTGGAGAGAGCGCCGACGAAGGAGCCCGATCGGGGCGCGATCGGACGACGACATGAAAAGCCGACATGCGTGAGAGTCAGCGTATGGCGCGAAACGGAAAGTCCGAACTTTTCCACCACGATCGCCGAGGAGTGGACATTTGTATGCGCCAGAGGCTAGCCCCCCGCGTTCGTCGGTGGGCAAGGGCGTGGAGCCCAGAGCGGGAGCGCACGTCGCGCTCGTCATTTCGTGCGCTCTCGGCGTCGTTGCGGCCTTTCTGCCCATCGTCCGTGAGTGGGGTTTCACCGTCGACGACGCGCTGATCACCGCGCGCGTCGCGGCGAACATCGCGCACGGCTTCGGTCACCGCTTCAATACGCACGGGCCCGTCGTCGACGCCGTGACGCCGCTCGGGTTCGAGTATTTGCTCGCGCCGTTCGCGAAGCAGGGTCCGCTCGCCGCGATGTACTTCGCGAAGTGGATCGGCGGCGCGAGCGGGCTCGTCGCCGGCGCTTTGCTCGGGCGTGCGATCGGGCGGAGCGACGTCGTCGTGCGCGCGGCGCCGCCCGTCGATCGCGCGACCGACGACGTCCCGAACCGGCAAGCGGGGGCGCGTCGCTTTTTGCCGTATCTCGCCTTGGTTCCGCTCGCGCTGTCCGCGCCGTTCGGCGCGTGGTGCGACGCGGGCATGGAGACGGGGCTCGTCGTCTTACTCGCGACAGCGGCGATCACGGTTCGGTCTCCGGGCTCGCTGCTCTCCGCCGGCCTCGCCGCGGCGCTTCGTCCCGAGCTCTGCCCGTGGGCCGCGACGCTCCTCGTCGGGTACCTGGTGACGACGCGCCCGAGCCGTCGCCGCGCCGCGCTCTCGACGGCGTTCGTGGTCGGGCCGCCCCTCGTCGTCGCGCTCGTTCGGCTCTCATGGTTCGGGCACGCGGCGCCGCTCTCGTTCTTCGCGAAGCCGTCGGACGCCGAGCATGGACTTCGATACGTGCTCGGCGCGCTCATCTGGACCGGCGCTCCAGCGCTCGTCGTCGCGCCGTGGACCTTTCGGCGACTCGACGCCCGGTCGCGCGTCGTGCTCGTCGCGGCGATGGTTCACGCCGCGGCGCTCGTCGTGGCCGGCGGAGACTGGATGACGTTGTTTCGTCTCTTCGTGCCGATGCTGCCGGGCCTTCTTCTCGTCGGCGCGCGGGTGCTCGCGCTGTCGTCGCTCTGGTCGTCACTCGTCCGCTGGGGCGTCGCGGTCGGAACGTCTGCCGTCCTCTTCGCGAACACGGGCGCCGTCGCGCGCCGTGTGCTCGCGTCGCGGCTCGCGCTCATCGACGCGGCGCGCCCGGTCCTCGCCGGTCACCGCCGTGTCGCCGCGCTCGACGTCGGCTGGGTCGGCGCAGCGACCGACGCGGACGTCGTCGATCTCGCGGGCGTCACGGACGAGATCGTCGCGCGGTTTCCCGGTGGTCACACCTCGAAGCGAATTCCGGAGCGGTTCCTCGAGAGCCGAAACGTCGACGTGCTCGTGCTCCTCGCCGAGTCCCCACTCGATGGCGCGCTCGACGACACGCGCTTCGCCCGCGCCGTCGAAGCCCGCGCCGCTCGCGAGGCCGCGGGCTCCGGTTTCCGGTTCCAAGCGGCCTTGCCCTTGGCCGGAACGACCCAAAAATACCTCGTGTACGAACGCAAAGAATGAACAATAAGTATCCGCAATTGTTTATTTATATGTGATTATTATGGGATGGGGATCCACGCGAAGGGCTTCCCATCCTGCCGTGGGTCCGGCGCGGCTCGTCGCAGGCGCTCCCGCGAGCGGCTCGCGCGACGGAGGCGCGTTGAATGCTAAATTTGAAGACGAGCGGGCGCGCGCGCCTGAGGTAGGACGAGACGGAGATGCCGCGGAACCGAGTCCTCGCCGGGTTGACGATCGTCGCTGCTGCGGCGTTGTCGCCCTGCGTGGACGCGACCGGCTCGGCGCAAGCGAATCCGCTCGGCGTCGTCGAAGGACAGAACCTCGACGTCTCCGCCGACCGCCTCGATGTCGACGTCGAGCACGGCACCGCGACGATGCAGGGCAACGTCACGGTGAACCTCGGCGAGCTCGAAGTGCATTGCCCGACGGTCGAGGTCCGGTACGACCGCTCGCCGCGCGTGAGTTGGGTGCGCGGTACCGGCGGCGTCACGGCGAAGCTCAACGGCATCGAAGCGACGGCGGCGGTCGTCGAGTTCGACGCGGGCACTCGCATCGTCGCGCTGAACGGCAACGTCCGGCTCAGTCGAGGGCGCGGCTGGGTCACCGCCGAGCACGCCACCGTCGAGGTCGGGTCGGGCAAGGTGTCACTTCAAGAAGTGAAGGGCTCGATCCCCGTGGATCAGCCGCGCCGCTGACCGAGATGGATCGCCGCGAACGCGAAGACGTGCTCGTCGCCGAGGCGCTCCGGGTCACCGTCGGCAGCGTCGAGCTTCTCGGCGGAGTCGACGTCTCGGTGAGCCGGGGTCGCGTCGTCGGCGTGCTCGGTCCGAACGGGGCCGGCAAGTCGACCTTGTTCCGGATCCTCGTCGGCGAGATCAGCCCGGCGAGCGGCCGCGTGCGACTCGACGGACACGACGTCACGACCTGGCCGCTGCATCGTCGCGCGCGTGCGGGCTTGGGTTACGTTCCGCAGACGCCGAGCGTGCTGCTCGATCTCACCGTTCACGACAACATCGTGGCGTTCGAGCGAGCGGCGCGCGCGGCCCAGGTGAACGTGCGCGAACGCGCCGACACCGTGGATCTCGCGGATCGTCTCGAAACGCGAGCCCGCGATCTCTCGGGCGGCGAGCGACGGCGGCTCGAGCTACTGCGCGCGCTCGTCGCCGATCCCGCCGTGCTCGTCTGCGACGAGCCGTTCGCTGCGGGCGACCCGC
>DATBBD010000225.1:0-1940 GCA_036271175.1 Polyangiaceae bacterium
CGATCTCGCCGCCCGCTACGACGCTGCGCCGCGCGACGTCGTCGAGAAAGAGGTGTTCGGCTTTCTGAACACGCTCCGCGAAAAGGGTCTGCTCGAGGATCCGCCGTGACGGCCGCCACCGAACGGCCGTACACGCTGGTCGCTGAGCTCACTTATCGGTGCCCGCTTCGCTGCGTTTATTGTTCGAACCCGGTCGATCAGAAGCCGCAGCGCGGCGATCTCGACACCGCGACGTGGCGTCGCGTGTTTCGCGAGGCGGAAGCGCTCGGCGTCGTTCAGCTCCACCTGACGGGCGGCGAGCCGCTCTTGCGCGACGACCTCGAAGACCTGGTCGCCGGCGCCCGCGAGGTCGGGCTCTATACGAATCTCATCACGAGCGGCATCCCGCTCACGCTCGAGCGGCTTCGCACACTCCGCACACGCGGGCTCGACGCCGTTCAGCTCTCCGTCCAGGGCGTCCATGAATCCGACGCCGTGCGCATCGCGGGGCGCGCGTCGCTCCCGGAAAAACTCGAGGCCGCGGCGTTCGTGCGCGAGGCGGGCTTACCCCTCACCCTGAACGTCGTCCTCCACGCCGAGAACATCGAGCAAGTGCCGGCGCTCGTCGCGCTCGCGGAGCGACTCGGCGCGGCGCGCCTCGAACTCGCCAACACACAGTACCTCGGTTGGGCGCTACCGAACCGCGCCGCACTGCTCCCCACCGAAGACCGCGTCAACCGGGCCGCGAAGGAAGCTCGTGACGCGCGCGATCGCTTGCAGGGCAAGATGGAGATTCTCTTCGTCTTACCCGACTACTACCGCGGCGTGCCCCGCGCCTGCATGGGCGGCTGGGGCAAGCAATACATCGTCGTCACTCCGGACGGCGTGGTCCTGCCCTGTCATGCGGCTCGCTCGATCGCCGGTCTCGAATTCGCGACGGTCGACGAAGCGTCGCTCGAGTACGCCTGGCGCGAGTCGGCGGGAATGAACGCCTTTCGCGGCGAGGCGTGGATGCCGTCACCGTGTCGCGAGTGCGATCGCCGCACCCAGGACTTCGGTGGATGTCGCTGTCAGGCGTTCGCCCTCACCGGCAATGCCGGCGCGACGGATCCCGCGTGCCGGTTGTCGCCCGACCATGGCCTGATCGAGCGCGCGCGGAATGCCGCACGCCCGGGCGAGCGCAACGCCGTGCCGGGCGAAGGCGGCAACGACGCGCCGGAGCGACTCATCGAGTTGCGGTATCGGACCTTTCGCGCGGCGCCGTCGCCGCGAGACGACGCTTGACGTCGAGATCGCTCGGCGATCAGATGGCACGATGCGACGAACGGCTTGGGCGGCGCTCTTTTGGCTCGCGGCGTGCTCGAGTGATCACCACGGCGGCGTAACCACGCCGGGGCCCGACGCGAGCGTCGAAGCCGGGCACGGCGTGCCCGACGCTTCCCTCGACGCGTCCCTCGATGCGTCGAGGGACGCTTCTCGCGAGGGTCCCGACGCATCACCGGAAGCGGCGGCAGAAGCGGCTCCGCTCGTCGAGGCCAGCGTCGACGCGGGACTCGGCTATCCCACCCTGCTCTCCGAGACCGGGCTCTTCACGGACATGGCGACGGAGACCCTCGGCGCGGGCATCCGGTTCTATCAACCGAAGTACACGCTGTGGTCGGACGGCGCGACGAAGCGGCGCTGGTTGTATCTTCCACCGGGCGCGCAGGTAGACACGTCGGACATGGATTTCTGGACGTACCCGGTCGGCACGCGAGTGTGGAAGGAATTCACCGTCGGCGGGAAACGCGTCGAGACGCGGCTCCTCCGCAAGGCCGGGCCGGACCTCGATGACTGGATCATGATCGCCTACCAGTGGAAGGACGACCAATCGGACGCCGTCGCGGTTCCGGACGGCGTCGTCGACGCGTCGGGCACGCCACACGACATTCCCGACCAGAGCACTTGTCATATCTGCCACG
>DATBBD010000226.1:0-2801 GCA_036271175.1 Polyangiaceae bacterium
GCGACGTGAGAAAGTCGTTCAGCTTGCCGCCCTGCGCGAGCAGGTTGCCGAAGAAAGCCTGCGCCTGCCCTTTCATCGCCGCCGGCAACGCGGAATTTCCCGCGGTCCATTGGGGGTAGAGCGTCGGATCTTTCATCACCCCGTCGAGGCTCGGCAGTTGAACCAAGCCTTCGAGGAAGCGTTGCACGAAGTTCTGACCCTTCGGATCGGCGAGCATGCGGGTCAACTGCGCCGCGACTTGGCCTTTCGTCGCGAGCGTTCCGGCCGCTGCCGCGGCGTTCAGCGCCGCATCGGGTGGCGAATCCCAGATGACGTACGCGAGGCGCGCGGCGATCTCGTAGCTCGACAACTTCACGGCGTTCGCACCGACCGCGTTGGTCGTGCCGAGCTCCACGCGATACAAAAACCGCGGCGCTTGCAGCATCGCTTGCAGGAGCAGCTCGATGCCGTGCTCGTGGCTCGTCGTCGCGCCCGCATCGTAGACCGCCATGTGGCGCGCCACATCCGCCGAGTCCGTGATCGGGGTCCGGTAAGCGAGCGCGCCAAAGCGTTGCAGGAACGTCTGCGCGCATTGCCGCTGATCGGCCCCCGCGGCGCACGGCACGAGCTTCGCGAACGTCGTCGGATTCGACACCGCTGCCGACGCCAACGTCTCCGCCGCCGCTTGATACCCGCCGAGCTGAACCGAATCGATGTCCGGCTGAACGAGCCCAAACGCCGTCTGATAATTCGTGTCCGTCCCGAGCGCCGCGCTCAAATCCGGCACCGTCCCGAACAAGCTCGCAACCGTGTTCAGATACTGAGTGCGCGACAAAAGCCGTAGCGGCGACGGCCCCGGATCCGGCGTCGCACTCGACGCGCAAGTAAACGCCTGCGCCGTAACGCCGATCGTTCCCCCGGCATCGCCTCCGGTCGGACTCGACGTCGAAGTCGACGCCCCGCCCCACCCCACCTGGGCATCACCATAATTTTCCGTCGGCGCCGGCGGATCCCCGATCACGCCCGTACAACCCACCACTGCAGCGACCGAACAAGCCCAAAAGAGCCACCGCGCGCCCAGTGACGCCGCATTCGACGAAGACATCTACGAGTACAGTTGAGACGACGAGCGAGACGGATCACTCGGAATGGCGGAGGGGGGGGATGGCGCGGCCGGGAAGCGCGGGCGGGACCGCAATGCCTCGCATTTGGCGACGCGATAGGTCGCTCGTCGATCGCCCCAATTCGTTATTAGACGAGGGTACTTCGCGTGACTCGACAGAGAAAAGTGATGAACCCGTTCCAAATCGTCAACGTGAGCGCGGCGCCCGATCGCACCGAGGCGGTCGGCAGCAAAGCGAAGTTCTGGTTCCGCGATCCGACCGACCAGACCCTCTGGCTGTTCAAACTATCTCGCGCGGGCACCGGCGAGGATTGGGCGGAGAAGATCCCACCTACCTGAAGGAACGCGAGTATCGCGTCCCCGAGCACACTCTGGACGCCGTCCGCCGCGCCCTGGAGCAGCCCTTCGTCCACTTGCCCGCGTGGACGTGGCCCGATGGCGTCGCGACGCCGTGTGAAGATCCCCCGATCCCGTGGACAGCGTGACTATGCCGCAACCCGCGTCGCCGCGGATCGCAATTCGAACTCGATGGGGTTGAGGTAGTCGAGGAACGAGTGACGTCTCTCGATGTTGTAGAAGGACTCGATGTAGTCGGCGATGGAGCGCCTCGCCGCGTCGTGGGTTCGGTACTGCTCGTGGTCGACGAGTTCGGCTCGGAGGGTTCCGAAGAAGCTCTCCGCGACGGCGTTGTCCCAGCAGTCGCCCTTGCGGCTCATGCTCGCCACGAGGCCGTTGCTGGCGAGGGCGGCGCGGTAGTCGGCGCTGGCGTAGGGGCTCCCCCGATCGGAATGGTGCACGAGACCGGCAGCGGGACGACGAGCTCGGAGGCCCGCCCGCAACGCGTCCAACGCCAGGAGCGTGTCGTTGTTCGCGCTCGCCGCCCACGCGACGACGCGACGCGAATACAGGTCGAGCATCAACGGCGAGGTACAGCCATCCTTCGAGCGTCCAGATGGCTGTGACGTCGGTGGCCCAGACCCGATTGGGAGCGGCGACGTCGAAGTTGCGAGCGACGACATTCGGCGCGATGGGGTCCGAATGCTTCGAGTCCGTGGTCTTCCTGAAGCGACGTTTTCGGCGCGCTTGCAGCCCGTTTTCCTGCATGAGGCGCTCCACTCGCTTCTTTCCGACACGGACTCCCTGAGCGCGGAGCTCGGCATGCACGCGCGGGCTCCCGTAGGTCTTGCGGCTGCGGTTATGGACCGCGGTGACCTGGGCGGCGAGCTGCGCGTCGGAGCGAACACGCGGCGCCGTGGGCCGCTTCGCCCATGCGTGGAACCCGCTCCGAGAAACTTCGAGAACACGGGCGTCGTCTCCCGGCGAACGGCTCGTCCTTGCCGGCAAGGACACGTCGTTCAATGAAGACGCTCGGCTCTTCCAGGCAAGCCCACAGCGCGCGACCCTAGCGGGAACGGCTTCCATCGTTCCCGTGGGATTCCGACGAGGACACGCTGGCTCGAATCAGGTTCTCGGCGACGATGTGCAAAGCGCCGGCGCAGTCAGGGAGAAAGCCGTGGACCTTGGCGGAGTCCGCGAGCGCGGGGTTGCAACGACTTGGCTCCCAGGTCGAGAACGGGGAATGGGCGTCGGCGTCGCTGGGCGCTTGGACGTCGCCTGCCGACTCGCTCAGCGCGGAGCCGTGCATCATTGATTCGAACGGCACGCGAAGAACGTCGCGCTCACCGTTCCAGTCGCGCTC
>DATBBD010000227.1:0-3173 GCA_036271175.1 Polyangiaceae bacterium
ACGCGGCGTCGGCGAAGGGCTTCACCATGCGCTCCTTGGTGAAGCTGCCGAGCGCGCCGTGGTTCATCTTCGCGGAAGGGTCGTCCGAGGCGCTGTCGGCGAGCTTCGCGAAATCTTCGCCCTTCTTCGCACGCGCGACCAGCGACGCGGCCCGCTTTTGGGCTTCTTCCTTGGTTCGCTTGATGCTCGGGTCGGCGCGCAACGCTCCGGCGTAGGCGACCAAGATGTGCGAGGCGGAGACCGTCGCTTGCGCTTCGGGGGCCGGAGTGGGCGCGGCCGGCGGAGGCGTCGGCGCCGTGGCGCTCGGCACCGGCTCGGCGGCGGTCGCCGAGGGAGTCGGGTCCGGCGGCGGCGCTTCGACCGTCACGTTCTGAGCGGGCTCGGTGAAGTCCGTGCATCCACCGGATCCTCCCACGAGAGCGACCGAGCAGACGAATGCCGCGAGGCGTTGACGGGGCTTCATGGGCGGTAAGACCTACGGCGCCCTCCGGCGTCGTGGCAAGGTTTTTCGGGCGCGAGCTTGCCCGACGGGGCATCCCCGGGAAAGACTTCGAGACCCCATGCCGACGATCCTGCACATTGAGGACGATCCGGCGAACCGCTTGCTCGTCCGCAAGTTGCTCGCCGCGGCAGGGCTCGAGGTCATGGACGCGGTCGACGGTCTCGAGGGGATCCGGTTGGCCTGTCAGTTCGTCCCCGATCTCGTGTTGGTGGACATCGCGATCCCGGGCCTGGATGGTTACGAGGTGACGCTCCGGCTTCGGGCCGAACCGTCGCTCCGGCACGTGCCGATCGTCGCCATCACGGCCGAAGGGAACCGCGACACGAGCCTCGCCGTCGGCTGCGATGGATTTCTGCAGAAGCCCATCGACGCACGGACCTTCGGGGCCACGATTCAGGGCTTTCTCGGCGGCCATCGCGAAGAGCAAGCGCCGCGGTCGTCGAGCGATCACTTGCGTGCGCAGAGCCAACGCATCGTCGCGCACCTCGAAGAGAAGATCGCCGAGCTCTCCGGCGCCAACGAACGGCTGCGCGAGCTCGATCACGCGCGCCGCGAGTTCTACCGGAACATCTCGCACGAGCTCGCGACGCCGATGACACCGATCGTCGGATACGTGCGGCTGCTTTGCGACGGCGAACTCGGCGATCTGTCGCCCGCACAGCTGAAGGCGGTGCGCGCCGTCGACGAATGCGCCCAGCGCTTACGTGCGCTCATCGATAACCTGCTCGACGTGACCGCGCTCGAGACGGGGAAGATGCGCTTCATGCTCCGCGACTACGACTTCGCCGACACCGTTCGCAAAGCGCTCCGTCGGACGCAAAGCGTGTGCGCCGAGCGACGTCTTCGGCTCGCCGTCGACGTGCCCGACTCGTTGACGGGCCACGGAGACGCGGCGCGCATCGGTCGCGCCGTCGGCGAAATGCTCGACAATGCCGGCAAATTCACGCCCGAAGGCGGCGCCTTGGGGGTCCGCGTGCGCCGCTTGCCGTCGCGGCAATTCGAGCTGTGCGTCGCCGACACCGGTCCCGGCATTTCGCGCGCCGTGTTTTCGCGACTCTTCGATCCATTTTATCAAGCCGATGGCTCGGTGACCCGCGCGTACGGCGGCGCCGGCATCGGGCTCGCGATCGTGCGCGGCGTCGCGAAGGGTCACGGCGGCGACATTCGCGTCGTCTCGCCCGCCGACGAACGCATCGACGGCATCCACTTCACGGGCGCCGCGTTCTATCTCACGGTCGCCGAGCACGCGCCGGCGATCGTGGGCGCTCAAGCTTCATGAAGGGGCGTGGCCATGACCGCCACGGAATCCCCAATCCCCATTTATCTCGACTGGAACGCGACGACGCCGCCGCTCCCGGACGTCGTGCGCGCCATGGAGCGAGCGGCGCTCGAGGCGTGGGGTAACCCGTCGAGCGTCCACGCTGCGGGGCGCCGCGCGCGCGCCCTCGTGGAAGACGCGCGCGAAGCCGTCGCGGAGCTCGCCGCGATCTCGCCGCGCGACGTCGTGTTCACGTCGGGTGCCACCGAGGCGAACAACATCGCCCTACGGGGCGCCCCAGCGATCGTCACGAGTCGCATCGAGCATCCTTCCGTGGTCCGCGCCGCGGAGGTCGCCGTCGCAGAGGGGCGCCCGGTCGTCTGGCTTCCGGTTCCGTCACACGGACGCATCGAACCGGCGGCGGTCGACGCGGCACTCGACGGTCTTCCCCGCGGCACCGTGGTCGCCGTAATGGCGGTCAACAACGAGACCGGCGTCATCCAACGGCTCGTCGATATCGAAGCGATCGTCCGACGGCGCGACGCGCGGCTCCACGTCGACGCCGTGCAAGCGGCGGGGAAGATCGCGCCGGAGCAATGGCGCGTCGGTGACACCCTGAGCCTGGGCGCACACAAGATCCGTGGCCCCAAGGGGATCGGCGCACTCCTCCTCAGAACCCCCGGCGTGCCGCGTCCTGTCGTCGTCGGGGGTCCACAGGAGCGCGGCATCCGGCCGGGCACCGTCGACCCCATTGCCGCCGCGGGCTTCGCCGTCGCCGCCCGCCGCGCGCTCACTGGCCCGACTCGCTACGCCTCGCTCGCGCCGCTCCGTGACGAGCTCGAAGAGGCGCTCGCGGCGTTCGCCGTCGTGAACGGCCTTGGAGTGGAGCGCGTGCCCCACGTGGCGAACCTCTCGTTCGAGGGGTGGCGCGCGGACGAGCTGGTTGCGGCGCTCGACCTGGCGGGCGTCCAAGTCGCGGGCGGGAGCGCCTGCAGTGCGGGCTCAGCCGAACCGTCGAAGGTCGTTCAAGCGATGCTCGGCGCCGCGCGCGCGAAGAGCGCCGTGCGCTTCAGTTTGGGCGACGCGACGTCGCACGCGGACATCGACGCGGCGATACCGGTGATTCTTCGCGTGGTTGCCCGCTACTCCTCGACACGGTGAGACTTCACTCGAACCGCGCGTTCATCCACTCACCGCGGGCGTGAGGGAAACGACGTAGCTTGCCGGAATGATTGGCGCATCGCGCGCAGTCGCGGCCCCTAGAGCACGATCCATTGAAGAGAACGCCGAGCCGCGGCGTTTCGACAAGTGTTCAGTGAAATCCACATGTCGATAAATTAGGTTTAACTCTAGAGTGAGACCGCTGATTTCATTCGACTAATCCGGCACACATAGAGCGCGATGCCGCACGCG